>NZ_JAMYUT010000019.1:0-137798 GCF_040323235.1 Mesorhizobium sp. M0051 | reverse complement strand
TCGGCCCCCGAGCGTCCCAAGCAGGCGCGGCGCTCCCCCCCCACCCCGGGGGCCGGTTCAACCCCCGGCCGACGGGATCGCTGGCCAAGGCCGGCAAGAGACAATCAAGCGAGGATCGCCATGGCCGAACGAATCATCGAACTGCGCGACATCAGCAAATCCTACGGTCAGGTCTATGCGCTGGGCGGGGTCAATCTCAGCGTCGACCGCGGCGAGGTGGTCGGCCTGATCGGCGACAATGGCGCCGGCAAGTCGACGCTGATCAAGATACTGTCGGGCGTGGTCAAACCGACCAGCGGCGAAATCCTGGTGCGCGGCAAGCCGGTGACGGGATGGAGTGCGGCACGCTCGCGCGATGCCGGTATCGAGACGGTGTTCCAGGACCGGGCGCTCGCCGTCCAGCAGACGATCGTGCGCAACATCTTCATGGGCCGCGAACTCACCGGATTCATGGGCTTTTTGAAGGTCAACAAGGAGGTCGAGGAAGCGAGCCGGCTGATGCGCGAGATCGGCTTCACCTCGAAAGTGTTCACGCCGCACTCGATCGTCGGCCAGCTGTCGGGAGGCGAACGCCAGGGCGTGGCGATCGCACGCGCCATCTACAAACAGGCGGAGCTGATCATCCTTGACGAGCCGACGACGGCGCTGTCGCTGACCGAGACCGCCAAGGTCTTCCATTTCGTGCGCCAGGTGCGGGCGAGCGGCCGCTCGATCCTGTTCATCGGCCACAACATCCACCATGTCTTCGACATTGCCGACCGCTTCGTGGTGATGGACCGCGGCAAGGTGGCGCTGACCGCCGATCGGAGCGAGGTCAAATCGGCCGAAGACCTCATCAACTTCATGGAAGACGTTGCACACCCGGGCGGATTGGCCGGACTGCACGATGCCGGCGACGCGGAGCAGAGAGCACGATGAGCAAGACCATGGAACCTGATCTGCACGAGCCGGCGGCCGGCACTTCTCGCCCCAGTTCCCAGAAGGAGTGGAAGCACCCATCCGATCACTGGATGCGGGGGTTCATCCTCGACAACCGCGCTTCGCTTGGCACGCTCGGCGTGTTCATCATCATGATGGCGGTGTTCATGGTCGCCAACCCGACTGTCTTCACCACCTGGTATCTCTACCGTTCGGTGCTGACGACGCTGCCGGTGGCGCTGTTCGTGGTCGTGCCGCTGGTCTTCGTCGTCACTTGCGGCGAGATCGACCTGTCGTTTCCGGCGACGATGGGTTTTGCTTCCTGGGTCTTCGCGCTGGTCGTGCAGGCCGGCTATGATCCGTTCCTCGGTATCATTGCGGCGCTGATCACCGGCTTGCTGCTCGGTTTCCTCGTCGGTTCGCTGGTGGTCTATGGCGGGCTGTCGTCGCTGATCGCCACGCTTGGCATGAATTTCCTGCTGCGCGGCCTGATCCAGATCATCAACGAAGGCAAGTCGATGGCGCTGACCAGCCTTGCCGACAGCTGGGCCTACACGATCTTCTCCGGCGAGCTCATGGGCATTCCGGTGCAGATCTTCTGGGCCATCGGCTTTGTCGTGCTGTCGGCGATGCTCTACAACCGCCATCGCTTCGGCGCGCAGGTGAGGGTGGTCGGCGACAATCCCGACAGCGCCCAGCAGATGGGCATCGACGTCAAGCGCGTGCGGGTGAAAGTGTTCGTCTTGGTCGGCATAGGGGCTGCGATCGCCGGCACCTTCTCGGTGATGATCAACTTCACCTGGTGGCCGACAGCCGGCGACGGCTATCTGCTGCCGGTGCTGGCATCGGTGTTCGTCGGCGGCACGCCAACCTGGGGCGGCATCGGCACGGTCGTCGGCGGCGCCATCGGCGCCGTCACCGTGTCCTTCATCCAGACCGGCGTCGTGGCGGCGGGGTTGAGCGGCTTCTACGTCCAGTTCTTCAACGGCCTGATCATCATCCTGTCACTGCTCGGCCATAAGTGGAACCAGGCACGGTACCGGTAGCTCAGCCGCATTTAGCGCCAGTCGAATAGTGGTGTTTCACCCAATGGTTTCTCTTCAACAACCGGAGCCTCGGCCTGTTGTTTCCGATGTGCTGCTTCTAAGATAATTTTCGCGTCTTCTAGCGCCAACAGAAATTCATCGAGGCACTCGCGTAATTCATTTCTTGAGAGAAGCTCAAAGTCACCGCGGTTCCACACGAGGGGCTGGCGTTTCGCTGAATCGCCTTTTCCTACTTTTGGGAAGCAGAGAAATTCGCCAGGCGATTTCCTAAAATCGGTTAGCGAAAACACAGCATCCTCAAAAATCGTGGCGAGCAAACGCATTTGCCAGATGGTCAATGGGAAGTTTGCCCAACCCACTGTAAAGATAGGAACCTGAAGCCCATTCTCAACGATGGTTATGAGGGGCTTCACAGGAACGACAAGCCCCTTACCAACTCGAAATGGTTCAATTATTTCGTCAAAACACGGCTTGCCGAAGTAGCCCCTTTTTTCATCGTAGTCATAAAACGCCTCAAGGTACTCGCCGACAATACCACGGCTATTTGCGCGTCCCTTCGACATTGCCGCAATCAACGCGGTGCGCCGATCGAGTCCATAGACAATTCGGTCTCGAATAATCGGCGACGCCGCAGAATACGTAGTCGTTGGAAAGCCGGTCACAAATCTAACGAGTTCTTTCGTCGTTCGGGTGCGATCCGGAAAAACATATCGGACCCAGTTGTGAGCGTAGGGAGGCCTGCTAAGTTTGCTTATCTGCACGAGCGTTCCTCATTAGTGCCGGGTTTGACGTAAGAAATATTGCTGGATGAGATCGTCGGATATCTCCATTCCAGGATTGCTCCTCCCCGAGGCATTATACACTAGGTCCCACGGCCCACCTTTTTCATGGGACATATTCACAAGTTTTGTCGCCCCCAAACGCATGTATTTGTCAATTATCGGATGCAGGAAATTTGCATCAGGCCCGCTTATAGTTTCGTATACGGGCAATTTCTTCAAAGAATTTAAATCGAGCCTCGTGGCTCTTGTTCTAATATCGGCAGCTCCAAAAGATTTAAATTCGGAATATATCTCCCTAATTACTGGACCGTAGTCCCAAGCCTCGATCTTTGCTTCAATTAACGGCTTTCCAAAATTAGCTAGATATGTGGAATGCAGAAAATATATTATTTTGTTGATCTCAAGATTTGTAATCCCTAACCCTTCTGCGTCCGCACGATCGAGAACCAAATTTGCAATATATCGTGAGTCGTAGGCCATGCAAGGAATTGTACCCTATTTGTTCCAGGATGTCAGGCAAATTGCAAATGCACTCACACCGCCGCGACGAACCCGTCCAGCACGCGTTTCTGGCCGGCCTTGTCGAAGTCGATGGTCAGCTTGTTGCCTTCGATGGCGGAAATGTTGCCGTTGCCGAATTTCTGGTGGAAGACGCGGTCGCCGACGTTGAAGGCGGACGGCTTGTCGGCGACGGATTTGGCGACCAGTTCGCCGTCGATGGTGCGGCCTTTGACCGAGGTGCGGCCGGCGCCGTAGCCGCTATCGGTCTCGCCATAGCCGATGCGCTCGACCTGGTGGCCGGAGCGCGAGCCCCAGTTGCGGTCGGTCGCCTCGGTGCGGTTGGCCTGTGCGCGTTGCCAGCCCGGCGTCGCGTAGGTGTTGGAGAAGGCGCCGGATTTTTCGGTGTTGGCGCCGACATTGTCGAAGCGCGAGGCGCCATAGGGGTTTTGTCTTCCCGCGCCTTGGCCGCCGCGGCCGGAGGCAAAAGAACCGCCGCCATAGGAATTGCCATAGCCGCCATAGGAGTTGCCGCTTTCGGCGACCTCGACATGGGCTTCCGGCAGTTCGTCGAGGAAGCGCGATGGGATCGTCGATTGCCACAGGCCGTGGATACGGCGGTTGGAGACGAACCACAGATGCAGGTTCTTCTTGGCGCGGGTCAGGCCGACATAGGCAAGGCGGCGCTCTTCCTCCAGCCCCGAGCGGCCGCCTTCATCGAGCGCGCGCTGGTGCGGGAACAGGCCTTCCTCCCAGCCGGGCAGGAACACAGTCTCGAATTCGAGGCCCTTGGCCGAATGCAGCGTCATGATGTTGACGGCATCAAGCTCGGCATTCTGCTCGGCGTCCATGACCAGCGCGACATGCTCGAGGAAGGAGCGTAGCGATTCGTACTCCTCCATCGAGCGGATCAGTTCCTTCAGGTTCTCCAGCCGGCCGGGCGCTTCGACCGAGCGGTCGTTCTTCCACATATCGGTGTAGCCGCTCTCTTCGAGAATGGTCTCGGCGAGTTCGGTGTGCGGCGTGGTTTCCAGCGCCTTCTGCCAGCGCTCGAAATTGGCGGCCACTTCGCGCAATGCCGCGCGCGGCTTCGGCTTCAACTCGTCGCTTTCGGCGAGTTTTGCCGCAGCTTCCAGCATCGGGATGCGGAGCGCCCGGGCGGTGTCGTGGATCTGCCGGATAGTGGCTTCGCCCAAGCCGCGCTTCGGCACGTTGACGATGCGCTCGAAGGCGAGGTCGTCGGCGCCTTGCGCCACGACGCGGAAGAAGGCCAGCGCATCGCGGATTTCCATGCGCTCGTAGAAGCGCGGGCCGCCAATGACGCGGTAGTTGAGACCGAGCGTGACGAAACGATCCTCGAACTCGCGCATCTGGAAGGAGGCGCGGACCAGGATCGCCATGTCGTTAAGATTGTGCTTTTGGCGCTGATAGGCCTCGATGGTCTCGCCGACGGCGCGGGCTTCCTCCTCGGAATCCCAGGCGGCGTGGACATGCACCTTGCCGTCCTCCGGCTCGTCGCGGTCGGTGAACAGCGTCTTGCCGAAGCGGCCCTCATTGTGGGCGATAAGATGGGAGGCGGCGCCCAGTATGTGCGCGGTCGAGCGGTAGTTGCGCTCCAGCCGGATGATGGTGGCGCCGGGAAAATCCTTGTCGAAGCGCAGGATATTGTCGACCTCGGCGCCGCGCCAGCCGTAGATGGATTGGTCGTCGTCGCCAACGCAGCAGATGTTTACGGTGGCGCTGCGCTGATATCCCTCCCCCTTGAGGGGAGGGTGGCCGGGCGAAGCCCGGTCGGGTGGGGTCCTCGCGGCAGTGCTCGGCGTTCTGGAGGTGCCTTCTGCGGCGACCCCCTCCGCCCGCTTCGCGGGCACCTCCCCCTCGAGGGGGGAGGACTGCGGCCTTTGCGCCAGGAGCCGCAGCCACATGTATTGCGCTGTGTTGGTGTCCTGATACTCGTCGACGAGGATGTATTTGAAGCGCTTGTGATATTCCTTCAGCACATCCGGATTGGCGCGGAAGATGCGGATCGGGTGGCACAGAAGGTCGCCGAAATCGCAGGCGTTCAGCGTCTGCAGCCGCGCCTGATAGGCCTTGTAGAGTTCGCGGCCCTTGCCGTTGGCGAAGGCGCGGGCGTCGCCCTCGGCGATGTCGGCCGGGCCTTGCCCCTTGTTCTTCCAGCCGTCGATCATCTGGGCGAATTGCTTGGCCGGCCAGCGCTTGTCATCGAGGCCCTCGGCCTGGATCAATTGCTTGATCAGCCGCACGACATCGTCGGTGTCGAGGATGGTGAAGTCGGATTTGAGACCGACAAGTTCGGCATGGCGGCGCAGCAGCTTGACGCCGATCGAATGGAAGGTGCCGAGCCACTGCATACCCTCGATTTGTTCGCCGACCAGCAAGCCAATACGCTGCTTCATCTCGCGCGCGGCTTTGTTTGTGAATGTGACGGCGAGTATCTGCCAAGGAGAAGCTTTGTGGGTATCGAGTATGTAGGCGATGCGGGTGGTCAAGACGCGGGTCTTGCCGGTGCCGGCCCCGGCCAGCACCAGAACCGGACCTTCGGTGGTTTCCACAGCCAGCCGCTGTTCCGGGTTGAGCCCCTTCAGGTAGTCGGGCGCATTGTTGTGGCCGCTGCGGGCAGCCATGGCGCGCGCGGCAATGCCCGACGGGGCCGAAGGCCGCGCATTGGGTTCGTCGAAAAAAGGCATGTCTTCGGAAAAGCCGGACATTGCCCCGAATGTAGTGATTCGGGAGCGAAAGACCAGAAGTGTCTACGTTTTGTTCCGGTAAAGTGCCTGATATCGCGGTTCAGGCCTTGCGGTAACCGAGAGCGACGAAAAATCGATGTCCGAACGAGCGCGCCTTGTCGGTTATTGCGGCGCCGAGACTGCTGGAAAACCTTGATGCAGGCAAGATGGATTTCTACCTCGGCGTGTGCTGCGCGCTTGACAGGCGCTGCGGGCAGGGGAAACTGTGCCCAGGGCAGGAAGGTAACGCCGGTTGCCCAGGGCCGCGTGCGAGCGCGCGCAACAGTCGAAGGAGTATCATCTTGGCTGTCACCATTACCTCCCTCATTCTCTTGTTCATCGGCCTGGCGCTCGGCGGCGGCGGCATCTGGTTGGCATCGCTGGGCGGCAGCTGGTATTACATCATAGTCGGCCTCGCCTTCCTGATCACAGCCTGGCTGCTTTACCGGCGCAGGTCCACCGCGCTGTGGCTTTACGCGGCGATCGTGCTCTGCACGCTTGCCTGGGCCGTCTGGGAGACCGGGTTCGATTGGTGGGAACTTGGGCCCCGCGGCGGCATCATAGTGCTGGTGGCGCTTTGGCTGCTGACGCCGCGGGCGAGACGGGGCCTTGCCGGTCCCGATGCACGCGCGCCGCTCATTCTTGCCGTGCTGGCATCGCTTGCCGTCGCCGGCTACTCGATGACGGCAGATCCGAAAGACATTGCCGGCGAACTCGGCACCGACAAGGTGATCGCGAACGCCAACCTCGGCAATGATGTGCCGGCCGGCGAGTGGCACTATTACGGACGCACGCAGTTCGGCCAGCGTTATTCGCCGCTCGACCAGATCACGCCGGACAATGTCGCCAAGCTGCAGCCCGCGTGGACCTACCGCACAGGCGACGTCAAGGGACCGGACGACGTCGGCGAGACCACCTATCAAGTGACGCCGCTGAAGATCGGCGACACGCTCTACATCTGCACGCCACACAATTTCGCCATCGCCATCGATGCCGCGAGCGGCAAGGAGAAATGGCGCTACGATCCCAAGGTCAAGCTCGACAAGGACCGCCAGCACCAAACCTGCCGCGGCGTGTCCTATTATGCCGATGCGGCCATCGCCGCCGGCCAGCCGTGTGCTGCCCGCGTCTACCTGCCGACCTCGGACGCCCGGCTGATCGCGCTCGATGCCGCCAACGGGCAGATCTGCCCCGCCTTCGCAGAGGGCGGCACGCTGAACCTTTTGACCAACATGCCCTATCCGAAGTCGGGCTATTATTACTCGACCTCGGCGCCGCTGATATCAGGCGGCAAGATCATCGTCGGCGGCGCGGTCAACGACAATTATTCGACGCAGGAGCCGTCGGGCGTCATCCGTGCCTACGACGCTGCCACCGGCAAGCTGCTGTGGAACTGGGATTCCGGCAATCCGGACCAGACGACGCCACTGGCGGCCGGCCAGACCTACACCGCCAACTCGCCCAACATGTGGTCGACGCCGAGCGCTGACGAGAAGCTCGGCCTGCTCTATGTGCCGCTTGGCAACCAGACGCCGGACCAGCTCGGCGCCGGGCGCAGTGACAATGTCGAGAAGTTCTCGTCGTCGATCACCGCGCTCGACCTCAACACCGGGCAGTTGCGCTGGGTGCGGCAGACCGTCCACCACGATCTCTGGGACATGGACGTGCCGGCCCAGCCGAGCCTGATCGACATCACAAAGGCAGACGGCACGGTGGTGCCGGCGCTGGTCGGGCCGACCAAGCAGGGCGACCTCTACGTGCTCGACCGGCGCACAGGCGAGCCGGTGATCGCGGTCAAGGAAGTGCCGGCACCCGGCGGCGCCATCGAGGGCGACCATACGTCGCCGACGCAGCCGGTGTCGGATCTTACCTTCAATCCGAAGCCGCTTACCGGCGCCGACATGTGGGGCCTCACCATGTTCGACCAGCTGGCCTGCCGGATCGAATTCCAGGCCCTGCGCTATGAAGGCCGCTACACACCGCCTTCCGTCCAGGGCTCGCTGATCTATCCCGGCAATTTCGGCACCTTCAACTGGGGTGGCGTCGCTGTCGACCCGGTCCGGCAGGTGATGTTCGGCATGCCGACCTACCTGGCCTTCAAGTCGCAGCTCATTCCGCGCGACCAGGTGTCGCCGCCGGACGAGGGTCGCGGCAGCGAGCAGGGATTGAACCGCAACGAGGGCGCGCCCTATGCGGTGGTGATGGGGCCGTTCCTGTCGCCGCTCGGCATCCCTTGCCAGGCGCCGCCCTGGGGCTATGTCGCCGGCGTCGATCTCAGGACCGGCACCATCGCCTACAAGCACCGCAACGGCACCGTCTACGACATGACGCCGCTGCCGCTGCCGCTGAAGGTCGGCGTGCCTGGCATCGGCGGGCCGATGATCACCGCCGGCGGCGTCGCTTTCCTGGGCGCCGCGGTCGATGACTATCTGCGCGCCTATGACCTGACATCGGGCAAGCAGCTGTGGCAGGCACGGCTGCCTGCCGGCGGGCAATCGACGCCGATGACTTATATGGTGGCCGACGGCCGCCAGTTCGTGGTCATCGTCGCCGGCGGCCACGGCTCGGTCGGCACCAAGCCGGGGGACTATGTGATGGCCTACGCGCTGCCGAAGTGAGGGTGGCGCAACCTATGACCTAGCCGAGTCCCAGATGGCTTTTCAGGCTGGGTACCGATCCGAGTATGCGGTTGGTGAGGTCAGGGCCGGCGGCAGCTTCGGCCTGCTGGACCAGCGTTTCGCCGGCCTTCTGGATCTGAGCCAAATCGAGCCCAGACGCCTTGAGCGCCGCGAGGCCGTTGACCAGCGCGCCGGCCTTTTCGCCGAGAACCCCGCCAAGCGCGCCTTGCAACGACGACAGGAACCCGCCACCACCGCCAGCCGGAGCGGCGGCCATGACATCATACTGGTGGGCGAGGTCGTCGGCGCCGGGGATATTGGCGAAAAATGCCGAGGCGCTGGTGCCTTCCGCCTCATGTTCGAGCACCGAGAAGATGGTGCCGACGACTTTCTCCGCCGTCGCCTGGTCGAGGCCCGCTTTCTGCGAGACGGTGTTGACGATATCCTGGACGTTCATGGTCTCACCTCAACCTTGGGTTTTCGCGTTTGTAGAGCGGTTCCGGTCACTGCGGACGCTGACCAAAGATCGTCTGCCCGCATCCACAGCCGCTGAGATTAGTGCCGGAGCCGTAGCGGCGGCAAGGACGATCGTGCTGGCGAGGATCGGGTGGGGCATGGTCATTGCTCGCTCCTTTCGGGTCGGGACGCGTGAAGGCATGCCGGTCAAGGTGCCATCGATAGCGGACAGCTTCTTTCACTATTGTGGCAGCGCCAGCAGGATTATCGCCGATGACCAAGAAGTGATGACATGGGCGCCCGCGGCGCCGGCCTTGCCGGCCGCACTTGCGTGACCGCGAGCGGGCGCTCGACTGGATCATGCCGCCTCGGTCCCTATGTAGCTCAGGTATCGAAGCTCGAAGCCGAGGAGTGCACAATGACGAAATCAGCTGCCCCGACACTCACCATCACCCAGGCGATGATCGATGCCTATGACGAGTACACGCATCTGACACTCGACCGCCGCCGCTTCATGGAGCAACTGACCCGGCTTGCCGGATCAGGCGCGGCGGCTGCGGCGATCGCGCCGCTTCTGGCGGCGAATTCCGCCCAGGCGGCAATCGTTGCCGACAACGATCCGCGGGTGAAGGGTGAGGACATCAGCTATCCCGGCAGCAGCGGCGAGATGAGGGGCTACCTGGTCAAGCCGGCGGATCAGGCGGGTAAGCTCGGCACGGTCATCGTCGTGCATGAAAACAGGGGACTCAACCCGCATATCCGCGACGTGGCGCGACGCGTGGCGCTCGAAGGGTTCGTGGCGCTGGCGCCGGATTTTCTGTCGCCGCTCGGCGGCACTCCGGCCGATGAGGATAAGGCGCGCGACATGTTCACCAAGCTCGATTCGGCGCAGACCATTGCCGATGGTGTAGCGACTGTCGCTTTCCTCAAGGGCGACAAGGACGGCAACGGCAAGGTCGGTGCCGTCGGCTTCTGCTGGGGCGGCGGCACGGTCAACATGCTTGCCGTCAACGCGCCCGATCTCAATGCCGCCGTCGCCTATTACGGCATGCAGCCGAACGCCGCCGATGTGTCGAAGATCAAGGCGGCCTTGCTGCTGCACTATGGCGGACTGGACGAGCGCATCAATGCCGGCATCGATGCCTTCAAGAAGGCGCTCGACGCGGCGCATGTCGAATACACGGTCTATATCTATGAAGGCGCCAACCATGCCTTCAACAACGACACCTCGGCCGCCCGCTACGACAAGAAAGCGGCCGATCTCGCCTGGGGACGCACGATCGCCTTCCTGAAGGAGAAGCTGGCGTAGCTTTCAGCGGGCTGGTTTGTGGAAGGCGACGCCGGCGACTACCAGTGCAATGCCCAGGCAATCGGTGAGGCTTGGAATCTGGCGCAGCACGATGACACCGATCAGCGTCGCGGTGACCGGCAGCAGCGATAGCATCAGCGCGAAGCTGGCGCGCGGCAGCCGCGACATGGCGAGTTGGTCGCAGATGTAGGGAATGACGGAGGAGCAGATGCCGACGCCGACGGCGGCGAGCAGCAGCGGCCGTGAGAAAAAGGCCGGCAGTGCATCTCTGAAGCCGATCGGCAGCACGATGATGAAAGCGATCGCCATGGCGGCACCAAGACTGGCGATGCCGCCGCCCGCGCCGGAAGCGGCGATGCGGTGCCCGAGCACGATGTAGCCGACAAACAGAGTACCGTTGAGGAAGGCCCAGAACAGCCCAAGGGGATCACTCGACCATTTGACGTCGATGAGCAGCAAGGTGCCGGCGACGGCAACGGCAAGGGCGGCGAGATTGCGCGGGGTCTTGAGGCCGATCACCGCGACACCGATGGTGCCGACGAATTCGATCGCCGCCACCAGCGAGATCGGCAAGCGGTCGAGCGCCAGGTAGAACGAACAGTTCATCACCGCCAGGCAGGCGCCGAAGGCCAGCAACCGCAGCCGGGTCGAGCGATCGGCGCGGACGAGCGTTCGCCATGGACGGGTCATTGGTGCGAAGATCAGCGCGGCGGTAGCGATGCGCAGCCAGGCCATGCCGAGCACGCCGACATGCGGGAAAAGCAGCACGGCAAATGCCGGCCCGAGATAATGGAAGACGGCGCTGACGCCGAACCAGACATGCGGCGGCAGTGTTGTCGCCAGCCTGCGGAAGGGAAGGCCGGCAACAGCGGGGTCTGCCGCAGGAGCTTGCGTCTGATCATCCATCGGATCAGTATCGCAGGCGATTTTGCCTGTTCATATGGGTGATGATTGGCCTTTCCGGCCGGTATCCTCACGGAAGCAAGGATCTTTCCATGAAACGCCTTCGGATTGAAAGCGCCGACCTCGATGCCGCGGATATGAAAATCCTGCTCTTGCTGGAAAAGGACGCGCGCATCAGCACGGCGGAGCTTGCGCGCTCGGTCGGCCTGTCGGCGCCGAGCGTGGCCGAGAGCGCATCAAGCGGTTGCAGGAGAGCGGGGTCATCGAGGCCTATTCGGTCAGGATCAATCCCGCGGCACTCGGCCTGCCGGTGTCGGCGTGGCTGCGCATCCGTCCGGTACCGGGGCAACTGGCTGTCGTGGCCGAGATCATCCGCGATCTGCCTGAGATCGCACAATGCGACCGGGTGACCGGCGAAGATTGTTTCATCGCGCTGGCGCATGTCGGCTCGGTGGCCGAACTCGAGCGTGTGATCGACCGCATCATCCCTTACGCGATGACCAATACGGCGATCATCCAGTCGTCGCCGGTGGTGGCGCGCTCACCGCTGGCAGCGGTGAAGCATACGGTTTGAGCGAGCAGGAACGTTTATGCGTGGCCGCGCTTCAGGCGGGCGCGCTTCAGGATGGTGCGCCAGCGGATCATGTCGAACGGGATCGGCTCGTTGTTGTTGGCAATATGGAAGATCTCGTTGTCGACATTCTTGAGCGAGCGCCAGAAATCATAGTCGGTGATGCGCGGATCGGCAGCCAGCTTGTCCACTTCGACCTTGATGTCGGTTTTCATGCACTTTCCTCGAACCGGCTTCGCCGCGCCGCCCGCATCGCAACCCAATGCGATCGTTTTCAACCGCTCCGCTGAGTCGTTCAACGGCTCAATTGGCTTGTTCCCGTTAAAACCTCGGTAAGGTTAACGCGGGCGCCGAGTGGCTTCAAGCGGGCTTGCGGCGAATCCCGATTGAACGGCCGGCGCGCTCCGGCATCGGCAGTGCCGAATGGGCGGCGCGCATGGCCTCGACCTTGGCAAGCACATCGGC
The DNA here is from genome assembly GCF_040323235.1 of Mesorhizobium sp. M0051. Classification (NCBI taxonomy): domain Bacteria; kingdom Pseudomonadati; phylum Pseudomonadota; class Alphaproteobacteria; order Hyphomicrobiales; family Phyllobacteriaceae; genus Mesorhizobium; species Mesorhizobium sp. M0051. The sequence continues at coordinate 125,485 of NZ_JAMYUT010000019.1, read as the reverse complement.
TGGGAAGGGTGCGACCTTCGGCCCCGACATGTCGACATGCAGGGACAGCGTCTCGGAGGTGGCGGCGAGCCAGCCGTCGACGTGGCGGATTTCCTGGTAGGCCCGCAGCCGCTTGTCGTCATGATCGAGGAGTTGGAAGGAGACCGTGACCTTGTGCTCGAGATGCAGCTCCTGCACGTAGCAAACATGGACTTCGGCTGTGTAGATGGTGAGCCGCCGCTGGCTCACGTAATCCAGTCCCATGCCGATCGCCTCGAAGGCGTTGTCCGAACACCGGTCGAACAGCACGTTGTAATAGGCCATGTTAAGATGGCCGTTGTAGTCGATCCAGTCCTTCTCGATGTCCATGGGTTTGGAGACGAAGGGGGCAGGGATAGGCATCGAAACTTCCTTGTTTGGTGCTGGACAGAGCGTGGCCGGTGAGTGTCTTCATTCTGACGCAATTCCTCAGGGAAAGCGCTACGCGGTTTCCCGGGAAAACCGCTTCGCACTTTTCTTGGAATTGCTTTAGGCATCCATAGACGCATAACAAGCATGGGCGCTGGTCCATCCGCGGAGGAATTCATGGCTCTGAGCGACCTCAACCCAGTCGAACGCAACGAGGAAGGCATCGCTGCCGTGCTCGGCATCCTCAAGCAGCGGCTCGGCGAACGCTTCCAGACCGGCGAGGCCATCCGCTCGCAGCACGCGCACACCACCACCTATATTCCGACGCAGGCGCCGGACGGCGTCGCTTTCCCGGAGACGACGGCCGAGGTGCAGGAGATCGTCCGCGCCTGCGCCGCGCACCGTGTGCCGGTCATTGCCTTCGGTGTCGGATCGTCGCTGGAAGGCCACACCAACGCACCGGGCGGCGGCATATCGGTCGACACCTCACGCATGAACCGCATTCTTGCGGTCAATCCGCAGGATCTCGACTGCACGGTCGAGCCCGGCGTCACCCGCGAGGATCTGAACCGGCATCTGCGCGACACTGGCCTGTTCTTTCCAATCGATCCGGGCGCCAATGCCTCGCTCGGCGGCATGGCGGCGACACGCGCATCCGGCACCAATGCTGTGCGCTACGGCACGATGCGCGAGAATGTGCTTTCGCTGACGGCCGTCATGGCCGACGGCGAGACGGTGACGACCGGCAAGCGCGCGAAAAAAAGCTCGGCCGGCTATGATTTGACGCGGCTGCTGGTCGGCTCGGAAGGCACGCTCGGCATCATCACCTCGCTGACCTTGAAGTTGCAAGGCATCCCGCAAGCGATCTCCGGCGGCGTCTGCCCGTTTCCGAGCGTCGAGGCGGCCTGCAACGCGGTCATCGCGACGATCCAGATGGGCATACCGGTGGCGCGGATCGAACTGGTCAATGCTTTGCAGATGCGGGCGATGAAGAATTATTCCAAGCTCGACTATCCCGAGAGCCCATGCCTGTTCGTCGAGTTCCACGGCAGCGATGCCGGCGTGGCGGAGCAGGCCGAGACCTTCGGCATGATCGCGGAGGAAAATGGCGGCGGGCCGTTCCTGTGGACCAGCGTTGCCGAGGAGCGCACGAAACTGTGGAAGGCCAGGCACGACGCCTATTGGTCGTCGCTGACGCTGCGGCCAGGCGCCAAGGGCCTGTCTACCGATGTCTGCGTGCCGATTTCGCGCTTTGCCGAATGTGTCATGGAAACCGAAGCCGACATCGCCGAAATGGGCCTGATCGCGCCGATCGTCGGCCATGCCGGCGACGGTAATTTTCACGTGTTGGTGCTGATGGACGTGAACGATCCCAAGGAGATCGCGCAGTCCGAAAAATTCGTCGCGCGGCTCAATATGCGAGCAATCGCCATGGATGGCACCTGCACTGGCGAGCACGGCATCGGCCAGGGCAAGATCGGCTTCCTGCGCCACGAGCTCGGCCACGGCGTCGACATCATGCGCACCATCAAGCAGGCGCTGGATCCGCAAAACATCATGAATCCGGGCAAGATATTGCCGGGAAACTAGGCGGGTCCTCGGACGCAATGCGGCGATCAAGGCCAGCGGCGAGCGCCAACCTGCGAAAATCGAAAAACTGAATTGGTGGCGTTCGATGTCGACCAGCGCGGACACGTTCCAAAGAAGCTAGTCCCAATGGCCAGCGAAGCTAATCCCCATTTGGCCTGGCACGACGCCGCTCTGGTCATCGCGGTTGGGCCGGCAGCGGGTGTCGACCATGTCCGCATGCGCCCAAAGCGGAAGTAAATCCGGAACGTTAGCGTGTGATCGCAGGCTTCTCCTGCGCGCCCTGAACAAGGGTTTGCAGCATGGGGCGGGTTGGCGCGAAGAACGTCGTGCCGGTGTGCGGCGTGGAGAAATCAAGCAGCCGGTCGTAAGCGCCCGGCGGCTCGCCGATATACATCCGCTGCAGCATTTTCTCGATCACCCAGAGATACCTGGAATAGCCGATAAAGTAGGTGCCGAACTCCTGCTGTCCCGGTCGGCCGAAGGGCATGTTGTCGCGCAATATGTCGTATTCGTTACCGTCGGCATCTTCGATGGTGGCGAGCGACTTGTGCGACTTGCGCGGGGCGTCGTCATCGTCGATTTCGATGTTATCGATCTTGGTGCGGCCGATGATCTCTTCCTGGAGCGGTGTCGGGGTTCGCGCCCACGCCTGGAGATCGTGCAGGTATTTCTGAACGACGACATAGCTGCCTCCGGCGAAGTCGGCATCCTCATCGCCGACGAGCGCTGAGGCCGGCAGATCCAGCCCGGTCGGGTTGGCCGTGCCGTCGACGAAGCCGAGCAGGTCGCGCGCATCGAAATAGCGAAAGCCCGAGACTTCGTCGACGACGTTCACGCCGTCACCGAGATTGTCGAGCAGAATGCGCTCGAACTCAAAGCACATGTCGGAGCGTTCGGAGCGGATGTGGAAAAGAAGGTCGCCGGCGGTCGAAGGGGCCGAATGAACAGCGCCCTTAATCGGCGCGAACGGTTTCAGTTCCAGCGGCCGCCCATCTGGAGAAAGACGATCCCAGAGATCGCGGCCGATGCCGGCAATGCACGAAAGCCGTCCCGAAAGGTCACGGAATCCGACATTCTTCACCAGATCATCAAGTTCTCCGAGCACGGAGGCGACCTTGGCGAGCGCGCTCCGCTCGTTGGCGACATTGACGACAAGAAAGACCGCCGAAAGCGACAGCGGAGCGTCGATACTTTGCGCGTCGATAGGCACGCGATCCCAGTTCTTGCCCGACATCTAGATTCTCCACTTCGCCGGGATTTGTTTCAGATCACCGGACATCACGCAACACCGGATGAATTGCCTCTTTATCGACACGCGGATGCGGGTAGAGTGCGGCAGAATTTCAATCAACCTGTTCGGAGCTGATGCTCGCTCGCCTGTTCGTGACCTTCGGTGGCCTTTTTGTGCTGGTGCTCTGTGCGGCGCTGGTGGTGCCGTATTTTGTCGACTGGACTAGCTACCGCGCCGATTTCGAACGCGAGGCAAGCGCCATTCTCGGCCGCAAGGTGACCGTGCGGGGCGACGCCACGGCCAGGCTGTTGCCGTTCCCGTCGGTGACCTTCGCAAATGTCGCCGTCGCCGGCGGCCCCAACGGCCAGCCGGCCATGACCGTCGAGACGTTTTCGATGGATGCGGAACTCGCACCCTTCCTGCGCGGTGAAGTGCTGATCTTCGACATGCGGCTGGTGCGGCCGAAAGCGACCATCGATATCGCCAATGATGGCACGGTCGACTGGGCGATGCGGCCGTCCTCGCCGTTCGATCTCAACCAGATCTCGATCGAAAAGCTGACGGTGACGGAAGGCCAGGTCGAGCTGCGCCATGCGGCCGGCGGGCGCAGCCATCTCATGTCCGAGATCAACTCGACCATTTCGGCCAAGTCGCTGGCCGGCCCGTGGCGCATGGACGGCACGCTTCGGCTGGACGGATTGCGCACCGCGGTCGCGGCCTCCACCGGCAAGGCAGAAGGCACCGGACAGATGCGGCTTCGGCTGAAGGCCGATCCCGATGTCTATCCGCTGGTCATCGAGACCGACGGCAATGCCGGCATCGTCAATGGGGCGGCCGTCTATTCGGGCCAGTTCAAGATTTCAAATCAGGACAAGAATGGTGCCGACAAGAACAGCGCAGAGTTGCGCGGCACCGATGGCGAGACGGTGAAGGTCTCTGGCGGCAAGCCCGATCCGGGCTTTCGCCTGAACGGCAAGTTTTCGCTCGACCATCAGAAGCTGGGCGTCGACGAATTTCGCTTCGAGACCGGGCCGCTCGACAATCCCTACACCGCCGACGGCAAGGCCTCGGTCGATCTCGGGCTAAAGCCGAGCTTTGCCATCGAAGCCAGTGGCGCTCAGGTGCAGCTCGACGAGGCGGTGGGTGCGCAAGCTGGTGCCGGCCTGACATTGGATCAGCGCATTGCAGGGCTGGAGCAGGCTTTGCTCGATCTGCCGAAGCCGACCATTCCCGGTACCGTCGAGGTCAAGCTGCCAGCGGTGGTGGCCGGCGACACCACGGTGCGCGACGTTCATCTTTCCGCCGAGCCGGTCGATGGCGGCTGGTCGGTGAAATCGCTTGCAGCGACCTTGCCCGGTCGCACCAGGCTGGAAGCCGATGGCAAGGTCTTGCTCAATGTGGAGGGCCATTTCGGCTTCAACGGCTCGTTGCTGCTGGCCGTGGCTCAGCCTTCGGGTTTTGCAGCGTGGCTGTCGAAGGACGTCGACGAGGCGGTCCGCCGTTTGCCCGCCGCCGGCTTCAAAGCCAAGGTCGACCTCTCGGAAAAGCGGCAGGCCTTCAGTGACCTCGAACTGATCCTGGGCAAGGCGAAGTTTTCCGGCCGCATCGATGCTAGCCAACCTGACGATGCCAAGCCGTCGGTGCTGATGCGGCTCGAAGGCGGCGAGCTCGATGTCGACGGCCTGGCGGCCTTTGCCTCGATCTTCGTCAGCGACAAGGGCGCCAATCGCTTTGCCGACCGCGACCTCGATTTCCAGATCAAGGCAGGGCCGGTCAGCGCCGGCGGGCTGACCGCCGACACGGTCGATACCGCGCTGAGGTTGCGCGACGGGCTGCTCGAAATCGACCGGCTGTCGGTGGGCGGGCTGGCCGGGGCCTCGATCAGCGCCACCGGCAGGATCAAGGATTTCCCGGCACGCCCGACCGGCAAGCTCGACGCCTCGGTGGTTGCCGTCGACCTTAAGCCATTGATCGACGTCGCCGCCCAGCATTATCCCGACAGCGCCGTGCTCAAGGGACTGGCAAGCCGTGCCGCCGCCTATCCCGAGCTGTTCCAGGATGCGCGCGTCGACCTGGTGGCGAGTGCCGCCGACAATGGCGACGGCACCTCGGGCCTGGCGGTGAGCGGGCAAGGGAAGGCCGGCGGGTCGGCTTTTTCCGCCTCGCTGTCGGGAAGGGGGGCGGGGGACAAGCTTCTCGAAGCGCCGGTGGCGCTGACCTTCAACGCCAAAAATCCTGACGCCACTGCGCTGCTGGCGCTCTACGGCCTGCCGGCGCTGCCGCTTGGCATGCTGGGCGAGGCAAGCACGGACATCCAAGCCAAGGGCACGCTTGGCGGCGGCCTGGCGACGAGTTTCAGCCTTGCCGGTGACGACTTCAAGGCCGGTTTCGAGGGGACGATCGCCGATACGCCGCAAGGCCTCGCCGCCAAGGGCAAGCTTAGCCTCGACGCTGCCGACATCGAACCATGGCTGATGACGTCAGGCATCGGCCTGCCAGGCATGGGGGCTGGCATGTCGACGTCGCTCTCGGCGCAGGGTGATTATGGCAACGGGCTGCTGGTGCTGGACGAACTCAGCGGCGCCATCAACGAAGCGGCGGTGTCCGGCGACGTCAATGTCGACGTCAAGGACGGCGTGCCGCATCTGGCCGGAGCGCTGGTGCTCGACGAACTTGATCTCGATCCGATGGCGGTGGCGCTGTTTGGCGATTCCGCCTTTCTTGCCGACAAGGAAGGGGTCGATAAGGGTGGGGCGTGGCCGGCCACGCCTATCAGCCAGAAATCCAGCCTGCCGTTCACCGCCGATCTCGATCTGACGACGGCAGCCCTTGCCGCCGGTCGGTTCGCCACTGCGTATGATGCCGCCTTTTCGCTCAAGCTCGACCAGGAAGGTATTCGCGTTTCGGATCTCAAGGCGAAATTGCTGGGTGGCGCGCTGACCGGCCTGTTCGAGCTGAAGAACAATGACGGCACCGGACTTTTCACTGGGCAGATGAAATTGGCCGGCGCCGATCTTGCGACCATGCTGCCGGATGCCGGCATCAGCGGCAATGGTGATTTCTCGACGGCGCTGTCAAGCAGCGGCAAATCGGTCGAAGGGATGGTGGCCGCCTTGTCCGGCTCCGGTACGGCGGCGTTGAGGGGCTTGCAGGTCGCCGGCGTCAATCCCGATGCGTTCAGTGCATTCCTCGCCAAGGCGGATGCGATCGGTCGCGATATCGATGCGGCGAAGACCGCCGGCTTTGCGCCTGAAATCGCCGCCGATGGCAGTTTTGCCGCCAAGGACACCGACATCGCCTTCACGGTTGCTGGCGGTATGCTCAGGGCGCCGCCGGTCAACCTCGAGAATCCGGCAGCGACCTTGTCCGCCGACATTGCGGCCGATCTCAATACCAGCAAGATTTCCGCCGAGGGGACGATCGCCTATCGGCCGGGCGATGAAGCCCTGGTCGGCTCCGAGCCGACGGTGAATTTCACCGCCGAGGGCCCCCTCGGCGCGGTGAAACGAGAGTTCGACAGCGAGCCGCTGGCGCAGTTCCTGACCCAGCGCGCGCTGGAAAGGGAGCAGCAGCGTGTCGAGGCGATGCAGGCCGAATTGCTCGAAAAGCAGCGGCTGCGGCGCGAGGTACGCTACTACGCGGCGCTGCAGGATGAGCGTGACAAGGCCGCCGAGGAATTGCGCAAGCAGGAGGAAGCAGCGCGGCTTAAGGCCGAGGCTGAGGCGAAGGCCGAAGCGGATGCGCAGGCGAAAGCCGAGGCCGACGCCAAGGCCCAGGCTGAAGCGGATGCGCAAGCGAAAGCCGAGGCCGACGCCAAGGCCCAGGCTGAAGCGGATGCGAAGGCGAAGGCGGATGCCGACGCGAAGGCCGCGGCCGAACAGCAGGCTGCCGACGAGGCCGCCAAGGCGCAGGCCGATCAGGAGCGGCAGAAGGCGGAAGAGGCGATGCGCATTGCCTCGCCGCAGGAGAAGGCAAGGCTCGAGGCTAAACGCAACGCCGCACAGGCTCCGAAGGTGGAGCGTGCGCCGCTGCCGGAGGCTCGCGACAACCCGCCGCCGGCCAAGCCGAAGTCCAATCCGTTCACCATCGACAATCTGCTGAAGTCGCTGCAGTAGGCAGCAGGAGGCTTTTCCCGTCCTGGGATAGTCTCAGAGAACGAGCAGTTCGGCGCAGTCGGTGACATAGCGGGCGTGGCGGAAATCTCGGACGGTCAAGAGTTTGCCGTCCTGCCAGGCCAGCAGGATGAAATAGGATGGCCGCGCCGCTGGATCATCGCTGTCGCGGACGAGGGCTGCCGGCCTGCCCTCGATAAAGCCCGCCACGAAACGCCAATCCTGCACCTGGGAATAGTTGTGGAAGTAGGTGCCGACCTCCTGGCGACCATTCAGCCGCGTCCTTGCCACCAGCTCCAGCCGCACCTCATCGGCCAGCATGTCGCGCACGGCGTCGAAATCGCGGGCGTTGAAGCGATCGATGTAAGCATCGAGCAGCAGACGCTCTGCGCCGCTCAATCTCGGAACAGGGCGGTCGTCCGGTTCGTCCGCAAGATGGCGCAGCCGATGACGACCACGATGCAGCGCCGCCTTTATGGCGGGGATGCTGGTGTCGAGCGTGGCGCTGATCTCCTGCAGTGAATAGCCCAGAACGTCCATCATGATGACGCTGCTTCGCTGCGTGACGGGAAGGCGCATGAAGGTATGAAGGCCGGCCGCCGCGGCCTGACGGGCGGCAGTGGGGTTTGCCGGATCGACGATCATGTCCAGGTCCTCATCGGAAAAAGACTTTTCACGGGCTCGCCGGCGCAGGAAGTCGAGCGCCGTATTGTGGGCGATGCGGAACAGCCAGCCCTCCGGATTGGCGATCGGGCCGGTATTCGGCAGCGCCTCGAATGCCTTGGCCAGGGTTTCCTGCAGCACGTCTTCACCGTCGATGACTGAGCCCGTCATGCGGGCGCAGTAGCGGTGCAGCTTTGGACGCAGTTCGCCGAACAGGCGGCTGAAGACTTCGCGTTGTTGGACGTCAATGGTGATGTTCATGCGTACCGTGTTCCACCTACTGGTCGAGCATACGGTAGCTGCCCACCACGGTCATTTCCTCGCTGTGTGGACGCTCGATGCAGCGATCCCTGATGCCAATCTGAAAGGCCTCGAATGCCGCCAGCCCGGTGATGATATCGGCATGGGCCTCGGTTTCCGTCTCGACCAGATGGACAAAGGTCCGGTCGTCGGAACGCCATGTCATGTAGCGAACGCCGTCCGGCGATTTTTCCCGCAGCTCATGGAATACGCCCTTGACCAGTCGTTCATTCTCGTCGGCCCGTTCCGGTTTCGTCTTGTAGCGTATCAGGAGGCGTTTCATCGCAGTTGTTCCTCTTCGTTGCCCCATGCTCATGTCCGAGACGTTGCGGCAAAGCCAAAGGATTCCGGGTGACGGGAAAATAGCTCTTTCCGTGCATCTGGGCTTCACGCCCGATCGAGCAGCCGCCTCAACATCGGTTCGATGCGCGACAGCTCGTCGAGATGTGCCGCCGAAAGCTCGGCCAGACAATCGTCGGCGCGGCCGGTCAGTTGCAGCAGCACGCGGCGATGATCGTCCTTGTCCTGATTTCTAGCGACCAGCCCTGCCTCGCAAAGGCGGTTGACCAGCTCGACGGCGCTATGATGGCGAGTGCGCAAGCGTTCGGCCAGATCGCCAACCGTCACCGGCCCGCCGCCGGGGAAACCCTTGATTGCCAGCAGCGCCTGATGCTGGCGCGGAGTCAGGCCGGCGCCTTCCGCCTGGATTTGGCTGAATTCGAGAAAGCGGCGGATCAGGTAGCGAAACTCGGAAAGCCGCTGGTAGTCGGCCTGGCTGATGGCGGGGCGTGGTTTTTGTGGCTGCGACATATCAGACATGTGTTCGTTTTCCGACGAAAGCTCAAACGGATTTCGGGCGAAACCGGCTTGAACAAATATATCGTGTTACGATAGATAGCCACCGACAAACCTCGGCTGGCCGTTTCGACCGTGCCGCAACCACATACGGCCCGCCGCCAGGAAGCAAAGCCCGCCATGAAGATCCACCACTCGAACCCGGAGCATCTGCGTGATTTCACGACTGATGCCAGGGTGCTGCTTGTTGCCGCCATTGCGGTGGTCGTGGCGACGGCCGGACTGGTTGCCGGCATCGCGCTATTGAAGCTGATCCGGCTGGCCACCAACATCGCCTATTTCGGCCAGTTCACGCTCGCCGACCTGAAACTCGAAGACACGCCGCTTGGCTATGCCTCCGTCATCGTCCCGGTGATCGGCGCGCTGATCATAGGCCTGATGGCGCGCTTCGGCAGCGAGAAAATCCGCGGTCACGGCATTCCCGAGGCCATCGAGGCGATCCTGCTCGGGCGTTCCAGGCTCGATGCCAAGGTGGCGATCCTGAAGCCATTATCGTCGGCGATTTCGATCGGCTCCGGCGGGCCCTTTGGCGCCGAGGGTCCGATCATCATGACAGGCGGAGCGATCGGCTCGCTGATCGCGCAGATGCTGCCGGTCAGCGATACCGAACGCAAGACGCTGCTGGTTGCAGGTGCGGCGGCGGGAATGACCACGGTCTTCGGGACACCGATCGCCGCCATCATGCTGGCCGTTGAACTGCTGCTTTTCGAATGGACCCCGCGCAGCTTTATTCCGGTGGCGGTCGCGGCAATCATTGCCCAGGTCGAGCGCACCATGCTGCATCTGCCCGGACCGATCTTTCCGTTTCAGGGCGGTATGGAGGTATCCTTTGTCGGCCTTGCCGGCTGGGTGGCGATCGGGGTCGCGGCAGGCCTGTTGTCGGGGCTGCTGACGCAGATGGTCTACGCCTGCGAGGACGGCTTCCAGAAGCTGCCTATCCACTGGATGTGGTGGCCGATGCTGGGTGGTCTGGTGGTCGGCATAGGCGGGCTGATCGAGCCGCACGCGCTCGGCTTCGGCTATGACAACATCACTGACATGCTGGACGGCCGCACGATCGCGACCGCGGCATTCCTCCTTCTGGTGGTGAAGGCCATCATCTGGTCGGTTGCGCTCGGCTCGGGAACGTCGGGAGGCGTGCTGGCGCCGCTGCTGATCATGGGCGGGGCGATGGGGGCGGTGCTGGCCGGCGTTCTGCCCGCGGCGGATCCGGGCTTCTGGGCACTGCTGGCGATGGCCGCCACCATGGGCGGCACGATGCGCGCGCCGTTGACAGCCACCTTCTTTGCCGTCGAACTGACCGGCAATACGCATATACTGGTGCCGCTGATCGCGGCTTGCGCCGCGGCGCACGCCGTCACCGTGCTTTTGATGAAGCGGTCGATCCTGACCGAGAAGATTGCCAGAAGGGGACACCATCTGGTTCGCGAATACCGTGTCGATCCGTTCGCCTTGACCAGAGTGCGCGAGGTGATGACATCTGAGGTCGAAAGCGTGCCGGCGACGATGACGCTGCATGGCGCAGCAGCCTTCCTGACCGCGCCGGAAACACGGCATCCGAGTTTTCCGGTGGTCGATGAGAACGGCCATGTGCTGGGTCTCATCGATCCGCCGGCGATCTTGCGCTGGAGACGTGCCGGCAGGCACCGCACCACGACGCTTGGCGAGCTGCTGGCCGGTAGCAAGGTGACGCTGGCCTATCCGGACGAGTATCTTGAAGGCCTCTCCGACAAGCTGCTGATGGCCAATGTCTCCCACCTGCCCGTCGTTAGCCGTGAAGACCTGCGACTGGTCGGTTATGTCGGCTGGAAGGATCTGATGCGTGTGCGGTCGAGGAAGCAGGCCGAGGAGCGTGATCGCTCGACCTTGCTCGGATTCCGCACCAGGCGCGGGAAAAAGGAAGCGACGATCGAGGGCCTCTAGGAACTCGTTCCGCGTTTCACCCACTCGAGCACATAAAGCCTCAGCGCCGAGGACAGGTTGGTGTCGCGAGGCCGCGTCTCGTCGACTTCGGCGACAAGAGCCGCGAGCGTCAATTGCCGCGTGGCCGCGATCGCGACGAGGTCGTCATAGAAGGGTTTTTCGAGCGAATAGCTGGTGCGGTGGCCGCGAATGGTCACCGAGCGCTTTTCGACCGCGCTCACTGCGGAGCGCTCATTGCTCGCTTTCGCCGCCGGATGGCTCGCGGCGGTGACCAGCGACGAATTTCTCGGCCTGGTCGGCAACTAGGTGGTCGCGTTGCTTTTCACCTTTGGAGCGGCCGTATAGCACCCGGTTCTGTTCGGCGATCCGCACCTTTTCGTCCCGCGCCCTCTGCTTGCGGGCCTGGCGGAGATTGACGATGTCGGCCATGGCGTTAACTGCGGGCTTATTTCTTGCGGAAGGCGTCGAGCGAGACCACTTCGGCGCCCTTGGTGGCGGCGTCCGCCGCCGCGGGCTTCTTCTCCGCCTCGGCGGCAGCCTTCTTTTCGGCCTTGGGCTTTTTCTCGGAGACGATGGTCAGCGGCTCGGGTGTCGGTGTTGCCGGTTCTTCGTCGGGCTGAGCATCGGTCTTGACGTCGAATTCGAGCTCGAAATTGACCGAGGGATCGTAGAAGCCGCGCACGGCCGAGAACGGGATTTCAAGCTTCTCCGGCACGTCGGAGAAGGACAGGCCGACCTCGAAGCCGGTGTCGGTCACCTTCAGGTCCCAATATTGGAACTGGATGACGATGGTCATCTGCTCGGGATAGCGCTCGCGCAGACGCGATGACACGCGCACACCCGGTGCACCGGTCAGGAAGGTGATGAAGAAGTGGTGGTTGCCGGGGAGGCCGGTACGCGCGACTTCGGCCAGGACCTTGCGCATGACGCCGCGCAACGCCTCCTGGGCCAGAATGTCATAGCGAATGTGGTCGTCGGCCATGTGACGGTCGGGTTCCGTTGAATCGTCCGCATAGCTGTAATCAAGCTTTAGGGCGGCGTAAACCTGATATAGACCGCCACCGAACCGATACGAGGACTATTGCCAACGATTTGATCGCTCAGGCGCCGGCGAGCGCGGTCTGCTTTTCAACCGATACCGCGGAGCGGCGCTTGCCAAAGGCGCGCAGGAAGGTGCGAACGCCATTTGTCGCGGATTGCACCACTTCATCCTCGCGCGGCGAGCCGCCAAGCATGAAGGTCGTCTGCAGTTCGGCATTGACGAGGCCAAGGAACTGGCGTGCCGCCACATCGGGGTCCTCGATCGCGAGGTAACCGCCATAGGCGAGGCGGGCAAAGCGGGCGGCGATCGCCGGCCATGTCCTGCCCGGTCCCTGTTCGCGCCACTCTGCAAACAGTTCGGGATAGCGCTCACCTTCGGTCTGGATCAGCTTGCGCAGGAATTTTCCGTCACGGCTGCAGATGCAGTTCTGGTTCAAGCGAACGGCAAAGCCGATCAGATCCGCTTCGAGATCCTTGGGCTGATCGGGGAAGGTGGCGATGGTGGCGAAGATGCCGACATTGCAGCGTTCGGTCAGATCACGAACCACCGCGACGAACAATTTCTCCTTGTCACCATGATGATTGTAGATGGTCTGGCGCGAAACGCCGGCTTCGGCTGCGATCAGATCGATGTTGGCACCAGCGAACCCTTCGCGGCAAAACACGGCAGCTGCAGAATCGACGATCGACAGACGCTTGGCCTCATGGCCGCGTGGCGGGAAAGTGTCAGGAGAGACGTGCAGCTTCATAAAAATCTATATAGAGGTGATTGACGAATTAGACAAGACTGTCTAAATTTGTGGACATAAAATGAAGAGATTTCGCCCGCAGAGACGAACAAAATTCGCTCTTGAGGTGTCGGAATCTCATGGGATGGAACGTCCTAGGTTAGACGTCGCCCGCGGCGGCAACCAGTCTTGAAAGAAGCCCTTATCATGAGTCCCAAATTCCTCCGCATTGCGGTCGTGCTCGGCCTGTTGTCCGCCATCGGCCCGTTCGCCATCGACATGTATCTGCCCGCATTGCCGTCGATCGGCGCCGATCTCAACGCCGGCACCGCTGCCGTACAGATGAGCCTGTTGATCTTCTTCCTGTCGATGGGCTTCGGCCAGATTGTCGTCGGGCCAATCTCAGACATGGTCGGCCGCAAGCTGCCGCTTTATGGCGGCCTTGCGCTGTTCATGGTTGGCGGCATCGGGTCGGCCATGGCGCCCAACATCGAATGGCTGATCGCTTTCCGCTTCCTGCAGGGGCTTGGCGCCAGCGCCGGCATGGCGGTGCCGCGCGCCATCGTGCGCGACCTGCATACCGGCAACGAGGCCGCCAAGCTGATGTCCTTGCTGATGCTGGTGTTTTCGGTGTCGCCGATCCTGGCGCCGCTGACCGGCAGCCAGATCATCGAGAATTTCGGCTGGCGCGCCGTGTTCTGGACCGTGACGGGTGCGGCACTGCTGGCTACCATCCTTTTGGCAACCTCGCTCAAGGAGACGCGCCCGGCGGAAGAACGCGTCGGTTCCTCCTTCGGCACCGCGCTTGCCGGCTACCGCTTCCTGATGGGCGACCGCAACTTCCTTGGCCTTGTGGCGATCGCCGGCTTCGGCATTGCGAGCTTCTTCGTCTATCTGTCGAGCTCGTCCTTCATCCTGATCGATCACTACGGGCTGTCGCCTTCGGTCTACAGCGTGTTCTTCTCGATCAATGCGGTTGCCTTCATCGGCATGTCCCAGTTGACGGGATTGCTGGCCGAGCGGTTCGGGCTGCGGCGCGTGGTGCGCGTCGCGGTGACCGGCTATGCCACGACGATGGTGGTGCTGTTTGCAGTGATGGCGACCGGCATCGACCGGCTCGACGTGATGGCGGCACTGCTGTTCGTCGGCTACGGCTTCCTCGGTCTGGTCATCCCGACCACTTCGGTGTTGGCCATGGAAGAACATGGCGAGATCGCCGGCACGGCTTCGGCGCTGATGGGAACGCTGCATTTCGCCATCGGTGCCCTCGCAATGGGCGTTGCCGGGGTGTTCTTCGACGGTACGCCGCTGCCGATGGTGGCCGGCATCACGCTGTGCGCGGTGATTTCGTTCACGCTGGCCAAGGTCACGCTCGGCCGTTCGCGCGAAACGGTCGAGGCCCCGGCGGAATAGGCAAGCGCAAACGCATGAAAAAGGCCGGGTTCGTCCGGCCTTTTTCATGCCCGCAGGCCAGCTACGCCGTGGATGAAGCGGACACGCTCCTCAACCGGAAGCTGCCGTTGCGCGTGACGCAGAATTGAAGGAGGAGGGGAGAAGTGGAGGTTTCTGTTGCCAGGTACCTCCGAACCCCGCCTAGAAGTGCGAACCCCTAGGGCTTGAATTGAAGCTATCGCACCGCTTACGCGGCGAGACGTGCTTCCGCATAGTTGTCATTTGCAACTACAGGTTTAGCCCGATAACGGTGGTACTATGCCGGGCAAAAGTACGATCTTTACACCTTCGTCGATCCTATTTCGCCCCCAGCAAAAACCGCTCTGTCGCCAACAGCGGCTTTTGGTGGAGGCGCCGGGTACCGCCCCCGGGTCCGAACGGCTTATTTCATCGCCCATTTATCGCCATAGTCGGTCAAGCCGACAAACTGAATATAGGGGCCCATCGCGAGAAATGAAAGGCCGCAATGGCACTTTGTCCCGTGTCAAACCGCGTCTCCAAAGGGTTGACTTGGGCGCGGTCTCCACCGAAGCTTTGCTATGGTGAGGAGTTACCGACCTAGCGCACACGTTGCAGCAGCGCGCCACAACCCTCATCGATCGGATCCGTGGCGCCGACGAGGGGAATTTTGATGACCGACTATCTTGCAGACGTGAAGAAATACGACGTTGGCGCCAGTGCGGATGCGGTCGAAAAGATCGTAAAGCATCTGGGGATTGCGCTCAGGAACCGCGATTCCTCGCTGGTGTCCTGCACCGATCCGAAGGAACTCGAACGCGTCAGGACCAACTGGGTTGCCAAGAAGCTCGGCATCGCCGATGCCGGCAAGGCCGATGCAGCCATCGAAAAGACGTGCAAGGCAATGTCCGCCGACAACACCAAAAGCCGGGTGACTTTCTACTATCTGGTTGCGAAGGATTTGGGCAAGCTCGGCTCCCTCTAACGATCGCGCGTCAATTTGCGGAGGCTGGCGCGAGCCTTGCGCCAGCCGATGATGTTGTTGGGGACTGGCGACCTTCGGGCAGGATTTGCGCTGCTTTCTGGTGTTCGGCCGCCTGTCCGTCAGCTATGATGGCTGGACAACCGAATCGAGCCGGAACCGATGCGCCAGTATCTCGACCTCCTGCAGCACGTGCTGGATAACGGTGCCGATCGCGGCGACCGTACCGGCACCGGAACGCGCTCCGTCTTCGGCTATCAGATGCGTTTCGATCTGGCGCGCGGTTTTCCCGTCACCACCACCAAGAAGCTGCATCTCAAGTCGATCATCCATGAACTTCTGTGGTTCCTGGCCGGCGACACCAACATCAAATACCTGACCGACCATGGCGTTTCGATCTGGGACGAATGGGCCGACGAGAATGGCGACCTCGGCCCCGTCTACGGCAAGCAATGGCGCTCCTGGCCGGACGGCCATGGTGGCTCAATCGACCAGATTGCAAACCTTCTCAAGGAGATACGCAAAAACCCTCAATCGCGGCGGCTGATCGTTTCGGCATGGAATCCAGCCGAGGTGGAAGCGATGGCGTTGCCGCCCTGTCACTGCCTGTTCCAGTTCTACGTCTCGGAAGGGCGGCTTTCCTGCCAGCTTTATCAACGGTCGGCCGATATCTTCCTGGGCGTACCTTTCAACATCGCTTCCTACGCCTTGCTGACGCTTATGGTGGCGCAAGTGACCGGGCTGAAGCCCGGCGATTTCGTCCATACGCTTGGTGACGCGCACCTCTATTCCAACCATTTCGAGCAGGCGCGCGAACAGCTGCGGCGCACGCCGAGGGCGTTGCCGACGATGTGGATCAATCCGGAGGTGAAGGACCTGTTTGCCTTCCGCTTCGAGGATTTCCGGCTGGAAAACTACGCCGCCGACGCGTCGATCAAGGCGCCGATCGCGGTCTAAAACCCCTGCGCTTTACTCAACCCTGAAATCAGGCGCCGATCAGTCGATGCTGGCCATCACGTCCGACGCGTTGTCCACCGACGGGCTCTTTGGTGATCGAGCGGTGACGATGGCGCCGCCAATGTCGATCCCGGGATGCGAAGTGGTGCTGCCGGGCCTTCCCTTGTTATATTCATGCGGATATATCGGTGGGCAGGCTTCGAGCAGATCGGATTCGAACCAGGGAGAACTTTCCATGACGCGCAAAGGTTTTGGACCGAGGGTGATCGCCATCGGCGGTCTTTCGGCGACGTTGATGGCAGTTCCGGCAGCACATGCGGAAGACAAGGTGATGGTGTTTGCCGCGGCCAGCCTCAAGGACGCGCTCGATGCGGTGAACAGGGCCTGCGAGGCCGATGTCGGCGAGGCCGCGACGGTCTCCTATGCCGCAAGCTCGGCGCTTGCCAAGCAGATCGAGAGCGGGGCACCAGCCGACGTCTTCATCTCAGCCGACCTCGACTGGATGAAATATCTCTCCGACAAGAAGCTGACCAAGCCGGACACCGAAGTAAAGCTGCTCGGCAACGAGATCGTGCTGGTGGCGCCGAAGGGCTCGGCGGTTGAAACCAAGATCGAGAAAGGTTTTGACCTCGCCAAGCTGATCGGCGACGGCAGGCTCGCCATGGGCGACGTCAAAGCGGTGCCGGCCGGTAAGTACGGCAAGGCCGCGCTCGAATCGCTCGGCGTCTGGTCCTCGGTCGAGGGCAAGGTGGCGCAGGCCGAGAATGTGCGCGCGGCGCTCAAGCTGGTTTCAACAGGTGAGGCAGCCCTCGGCATCGTCTATGCCACCGACGCGCACGCCGAAAAGGGCGTCAAGGTGGTAGGCACCTTCCCGGGGGATTCGCATCCGCCGATCATCTATCCGGTTGCCCAGATCGCCGATTCGAAGGACAAGGATGCGCCGGCTTTCCTGAAATGCCTGCAGTCGCCGAAGGCCGGTAGGCTGTTCAAGGATCAGGGTTTTACCGTGCTCGCACCGAGCAACTGAGTTTCCAAGGGGCTTCATCTCGCAATATGAACTGGCTGCTGGACCTCACTCCCGACGAATGGAATGCGATCCGGCTGTCGATCAAGGTGGCAACGGTGGCGATGCTCGCCAGCCTGCCGCCAGGCATATTGATCGCGCTGCTGCTTGCTCGAGGACAGTTCTGGGGCAAGACCCTGGTCAACGGGCTGGTGCATCTGCCGCTGATCCTGCCGCCCGTGGTGACCGGCTATCTGCTGCTGCTGACCTTTGGCCGGCGCGGGCCGGCCGGCGCCTTCTTGGCCGACCATTTCGGCATTGTTTTCTCCTTTCGCTGGACGGGTGCGGCACTGGCTTGCGGCGTCATGGGCTTTCCCCTGATGGTGCGGGCGATCCGGCTGTCGATCGAGGCGGTGGACCGCAAGATGGAGGCGGCGGCGGGAACGCTCGGCGCCAACCCTCCCTGGGTCTTCGCAACCATTACTTTGCCGCTGATCCTGCCTGGGCTGATCGCCGGCGCGATCCTGTCCTTCGCCAAGGCGATGGGCGAGTTCGGCGCGACCATCACCTTTGTCTCCAACATTCCCAACGAGACGCAGACGTTGCCGTCGGCGATCTACACCTTTACGCAGGTGCCGGGTGGCGATGAAGGGGCGCTGCGGCTGACGCTGATTTCCATCGTCATTTCCATGGCCGCTCTGGTGGCTTCGGAAGTGCTGGCGCGGCGTGTCGGCCGGCGGATGGACATCGAATGAGCGTTCTCGTCGATATCGGCCATCGGCTGGGCGGCTTTGCCATCGACGCCCGCTTCGAAAGCGCCGGACGGCTGACGGCACTGTTCGGACCGTCGGGGTCGGGCAAGACGACGCTGATCAACATGATCGCCGGGCTGATCCGGCCCGACAAGGCACGCATCGAGGTCGACGGCCGCGTGCTGGTCGATACCAATGCTGGCCTTTTCGTGCCGAAGCACAAGCGCCGCATCGGCGTGGTTTTCCAGGATGCGCGGCTGTTTCCGCATATGAGTGTTGCCGGCAATCTGCGTTACGGCCGCTGGTTCACGCCGCCAGCGGAGCGCTATGCCGATATGGATGCCGTCGTTGATCTGCTTGGCATCGGCCCGCTCATGGAAAGGCGACCGGCAAAGCTCTCGGGCGGCGAGAAGCAGCGTGTGGCAATCGGCCGGGCGCTGCTTGCCAGCCCTGGATTGCTGCTCATGGACGAGCCGCTGGCCTCGCTCGACGAGGCGCGCAAGGCTGAGATCCTGCCCTATATCGAACGGCTGCGCGACGAGACGAAAATCCCGATCGTCTATGTCAGCCACTCGGTCGCCGAGGTGGCGCGGCTGGCAAGCGACGTGGTGATGCTGGCGCAAGGCCATGTCATCGCCAGCGGTCCGACCGAGGCAGTCATGCAAAGGCTCGACCTGTTGCCGGCGGAAGAACGCGGCGAGGGGGGCGCCGTGCTGGACACCAGGGTGCTGCGTCACGACGAGACTTTCGGCATGACCGTGCTCGGATCGGCGGCTGGTGAGATCCGTGTGCCACGGCTGGCGATGAAGGCGGGGGCGGCTGTGCGCATCCGCATACGCGCCCGCGATGTGATGATCGCCACCGAACATCCGGCAGGGCTCAGCGCGCTCAACATCCTGCCGGGAACCATTACCGCGATAAGCTCCGGCGAGAGCCCGGCGGTCGACGTCGGCATCGACTGCAACGGCGCAACCGTGCTTGCCCGCATCACCGAACAGTCGCGGCGGACGCTGAAGCTTCATCTCGGAGGCAAGGTTTTCGCGGTGGTCAAGACGGTGAGCTTCGACCGGGCCAGCACCAGCGCCGGCCTGCCCGGTGAGGCGGACGGATGATCGTCGCTATGTCTTTTTGGAATAGCGGTTTCGCCGGGAAGTCTCTAGTATGGGATTGGGCGTGACTGCGGAGGAGAAAAAATGCCGTCGTTGAGCTTGCGGATAAATCTCGATCCAGACGGGCGCATCGGACCGGGCAAGATCGAACTCCTGGAGCAGATCGCCGCCTTCGGCTCGATCTCGGCCGCCGCACGCGGCATGGAAATGTCCTACAAGCACGCTTGGGACCTGGTGGAGGACATGAACCGGGTATTCGGCAAGCCACTGGTGGCGGCACAGACCGGTGGCCGCAAGGGCGGCGGCGCGCAACTGACGGGCGCGGGGCTCGCCGTGGTCAGCCGCTTCCGCGCCATCGAGCGTGCGGCTTCTGCCGCTGCAGCCACACATATGGAGGCGTTACAGGCGGAGATCGATGCTGGCTGAGTGGAGGGCAGTAGGCAGTAGGCAGTAGGCAGTAGGCAGTAGGCAGTAGGGACTAGTCCTGTTCACTAGGCTTGCGAAGCAGATATGTGTCCATGATCCAGCCCTTTTTCCGGCGGGCTTCTTCGCGGGTTCTCTCAATCTCGGCGCCGACGTCACCGAGTCGGCCAGAGATGAGAATCTCGTCCGGCGTGCCGAGATAGGCGCCCCAATGGATGACAGCGTCCTTGTCTTCCAGGGTGTTGAAGGCGCATTTGCCGTCGAGCAGGACGATGGTGCTGCCGGCATTGTCGGCCAAGCCTTCCTGCGTCAGGCGCCGGCCGGTGGTGATGAGGACGGAATCGCCGATCCGGTTCAGCGCCATTTTATGGCTGGCGGCAAGCGCCTGAATGGCGGTGATGCCGGGTATTACCTCAAGCTCGAACGCCACGTTACCCCGCAAGCGCACCCGCTCGAGGATGCGCAAGGCGCTGTCATAGAGCGAGGGATCGCCCCAGATCAGAAAGGCGCCGCAGCCATCCCCGGCAATCTCGTCGCCGATCAGGTCCTCGTAGATCGAGGCGATGGCTTCATGCCAGTCATCGACCGTCGAGCGATAGGAGGGGGCCGGCCCATCTTCTATTGGCAGGTCGCGCACCGGCACCTCGAATTCGACGCGGCGTGACTTCGGGTTGGCGACGAAGCGGTCACAGATCTGGCGGCGCAGGTCGGCGAGCTCGTTCTTTTTCGCGCCCTTGTCGGGAATGAACAGCACGTCCGCCTGGTTCAGGCCTGATATGGCCTGCACGGTCATGTGGTCGGGATTGCCGGCGCCGATGCCGATAACGAGAAGCTTGCGCATGGAGCGAACTCCTGCCCGATCGGAACCTGTTAGTCCAGACCGCTTGGGCTTACCCGCGGATACGGAAGGGCTTTGAAACGCCACGGTGAAACGGCTAGGGTCTGTAAGCATTCCAGCCGAGGAGGCTTTCATGTTGCGATATGTTCTGACCGCCGCGCTGGCCCTGCTGGCTGCGCCCGCATTCGCCAATGATTCAGTTGCCGAACTTGGCACTGGCGGCCTGATCCTGTCGCGCAGCGATGCGGTGGCGATGCAAAGCGAGGATCTTTTCATCTCGCCGGAAAAGGTGACGGTCGACTACGTCTTCCACAACAACACCGATCGGGATGTCGACGCGATCGTTGCCTTCCCGATGCCCGACATCGAAGGCGACCCCGAAGAGAGGCCGGCACTGCCCAACGATCAGAGCGACAATTTCCTCGGCTTTGAGGTGACGATCGATGGCGCGCCGGCAAAGCCGCAGCTCGAGCAGAAGGTGTTCGCGCTCGGGATCGACATCAGCGCCGATCTGAAGGCGCAGAACGTGCCGTTTTATCCTTTCGGCGACGCGGCGAAGGCGGCGCTGGCCAAGCTGCCTCAAGCGGTTACCGATGACTGGGTCAACCGCGGCATCATCATCGAGGACACCGGCGGCGACGGTACGGAGGCGAAGAAGGTCTACACGCCATTCTGGCAATTGCGTTCGACCTATTGGTGGCGCTCAACCTTTCCGGCCAGCAAGGACGTCCACGTTTCCCACCGTTACAAGCCGAGCGTGGGCGGCACCTCTTCGGTCAGCTTTTTCTACGACGGCAAGTTCCAGGGGCAGTACGCGACCTACAAGACGCGCTACTGCATGGACGACACATTCGAGAACGCGGTGCGCAAGGCGGCCAAGGACGACGCCGACGGCTATTCAAAGTATTATGAAAATCGGATCGCCTATATCCTGACCACAGGCGGCAACTGGGCAGCGGGTTCGATCGGCAAGTTCAAACTGACGGTCGACAAGGGCAATCCGAGGGCCCTGGTCTCGTTCTGCGGCGACAATGTCAAAAAGGTCGGGCCGACGACATTCGAGATGACGGCGGATGATTTCGATCCAGAGCACGACATCGACATCCTTCTGCTCGAACCGTCGGATCGCAATGATGGGAACGCCAACTGATGCATGTCGCAATATACGTTGCCATTGCCGAGAACGGCGTGATCGGGCGAGACGGCGGGTTGCCCTGGCGGCTTTCCACCGATCTCAAGCGCTTCAAGGCCGATACGATGGGCAAACCCATCATCATGGGTCGCAAGACCTATGAAGGCATCGGCCGGCCGCTGCCGGGCAGGTTGAACATCGTGGTCACCCGCGACAAGGCCTGGCGCGCCGACGGCGTCGAGGTCGCGCACTCGCTCGAAGCCGCGATCCAGCTGGCAACGGTGCGCGGCCGCTGCATGGCCGGGGTGGACGAGGTCTGTGTCATCGGCGGCGGCGAAATCTATGGCCAGGCGCTGCTGCTGGCCGACCGGCTGCATGTCACCCATATACTGGCAACGGTCGACGGCGATGCGCATTTCCCGCCGATCGACCCGGATTCCTGGCGCGTCGTCAGCTCCCAGGACGTTCCAGCCGGGGAAAAGGACAGCCACGCGACGCGCTATTCGGTTTACGAGCGCCGGCGCGCGAGACTTTGAATGACAAAAAGGGCATCGAAGGAAGACAAAGGGTCGCGACCGGACCAAATCGGACGAACTGGCAGCGCATCGCGTTGAAAGCGCCTCGCGGCGTCCCTATAGAAGAACATACTGGATTTTGCGCCGAAATGCCGGCGCTTGAGGGAATTCCAAGCGAAAGGACATTTATGCCCTGGAACGATAAAAGTGGCGGTGGCGGCGGCCCATGGGGCGGCGGCGGCAATCAAGGACCCTGGGGGCAGGGACCAAAGGGACCGAGCGGCCCGCAGGGCTCGCCTCCCGATCTTGAAGACATCATCCGCCGCGGCCAGGACCGGCTGCGGCGCGCCCTGCCGGGTGGCGGCGGCGCAAGCCCGGCTATCTTCGCACTGATCGCGGCGGCACTCGTGGTGCTGTGGGCCTTCAAGGCGGTTTACACCGTGCAGCCCGACGAGGTCGCGGTCGAACTGCGCTTCGGTAAGCCGAAGGCCGAGCTGTCGCAGCCGGGCCTGCATTTCCATTGGTGGCCGCTCGAAACGGTCGAGACGGCCAAGATCTCCGAGCAACTCGTCGATATCGGCGGCGGTGGCGCGACGAGTGGCAACACCTCCGGGCTGATGCTCACCGGCGACCAGAACATCGTCAACGTGCAGTTCTCGGTGGCCTATCAGGTCTCCGACCCGAGGTCGTATCTGTTCGACGTGTCCGACCCCGACGGAATGCTGCGGCAGGTCGCCGAAAGCGCCATGCGCGAAGCCGTCGGCCGCCGGCCGGCGCAGGACATCTTCCGCGACGACCGCCAGGGCATCGCCGCCTCGGTGCGTGAAATCATCCAGACGACGCTGGACGGCTACAAGGCCGGTCTCAACGTCAATGCCGTCTCGATCGAGGATGCGGCTCCGCCACGCGAAGTCGCCGATGCGTTCGACGAGGTGCAGCGCGCCGAGCAGGACGAAGACAAGTTTGTCGAGCAGGCCAACCAATATTCCAACCAGAAGCTCGGCCAGGCGCGCGGCGAAGCCGCACAGGTCCGCGAAGACGCGGCCGCCTACAAGAACCGGGTCGTGCAAGAGGCTGAAGGTGAGGCACAGCGCTTCATCTCGGTCTATGACGAATATGCCAAGGCGCCCGACGTGACGCGCAGGCGCCTCTACCTGGAAACCATGGAGAGGGTTCTGAAGGATTCTAGCAAGGTGATCGTCGAGCAGGGCAACGGCCAAGGTGTCGTTCCCTATCTGCCACTGCCGGCATTGCAGCCGAAGGCGCAGGCACCGGCCGCGCCTGGTGGCGTTACGGGAGGTAACCAATGATGGCCAACCGTCTTCCCGTCATCGTCGTCGCAGCGGCCGTCATCCTGTTCCTGCTCTATTCGTCGGTCTTCGTGGTCAATGCGCGCCAGCAGGCGCTTGTGCTCAGGTTCGGCGAGATCGTCGACGTCAAAAGCGAGCCCGGCATCTACTTCAAGGCGCCGTTCTCGTTCTTCGACGCCGATACGGTGCAACTGATCGAGAACCGGGTGCTGCGCTTTGATCTCGACAACATTCGTGTCCAGGTGTCGGGCGGCAAGTTCTATGAGGTCGACGCCTTCATCGCCTACCGCATCTCGGATCCGCGCGTCTTCCGCTCCGCCGTGTCCGGTCAGATCGAACTGGCCGAAGCGCGACTGAGGACGCGTCTCGACGCTGCCTTGCGCCGCGTCTACGGTCTGCGCGATTTCGAGGCCGCGCTCTCCGAACAGCGTGCCGTGATGATGCGCGAAGTCCGCGATCAGCTTAGGCCAGACGCGACGTCGCTCGGCCTGCAGATAGAGGATGTCCGCATTCGTCGCACCGATCTCACCGCCGAGGTTTCGCAACAAACCTACGACCGCATGAAGGCGGAACGTCTGGCTGAGGCTGCGCGGCTGAGGGCGCGGGGCAATGAAGCGGCACAGCGCATCACGGCCCGCGCCGATCGCGAAGTGGTCGAGATCGTTGCCGAAGCTCAGAAAGAGTCGGAGATCCTGCGCGGCGAGGGCGAAGCCCAGCGCAGTGCCACCTTCGCGGGAGCGTATCAGCGCGATCCGGCGTTCTTCGACTTCTACCGGTCGATGAACGCATATGGAACGGCGCTGGACAACACCGGGACGACGATGGTGCTGTCGCCGAGTTCGGAGTTCTTCCGCTTCTTCCGCGATCCAGACGGCAAGGAGGCGCCGGCGAAGCCGGGGTCGGCTGCGCCAACCGCGCCGGCAACGGCACCTGCCGCCCCGGCGGTACAGCCCAGTACCGGCCAGTAGCGGCCGGTGCAGGATTTTCTCGCCGCCATCGGCCTCGTCCTTGTCATAGAGGGTCTGGTCTATGGCGGCTTTCCCGGCCTTGCCAGGAGGCTTGCAACCGAAGTGCTGTCGCTGCCCGAGAATGCGTTGCGGATTGCCGGGCTGGCTGCGATCGCCATCGGCGTCGGGATCGTCTGGCTGGTGCGAGGCATATGAGGCCGGTGAGCTTCGGTTTTCGGGATACTGGTTTCGATCCGCGATACGAGCCTCGATCCCGGGGATAACGGATGATTTATCCTCTGCCGATAGTCATAGCCGCAAACGTGCCGTATTTTTTGCCAACATGGCGCGACGCGGCGTTTTCGTCGAAGCGCTTTTCTTTTCAGGAATACCGGGAGGCTTCTCGATGACATCCAACATAATTTTGCGCGCGGCACGGCGGACGTTCATCGCGGGCGCTGCGGCACTTCTTGTCAGCGCCGTCGCTGTCCCGTCCTTCGTGACACCGACATTTGCCGCTGACGGACCTGCTTCGGTCGCCGATCTGGCGCAAGGCCTGCTCGGCGCGGTGGTCAACATCTCGACCTCGCAGACGGTGAAGGGTACCGAAGGTCCGGGTGCCGTGCCGATGCCGCAGCTGCCAGAGGGTTCGCCCTTCCAGGACTTCTTCGACGATTTCTTCAAGAACCGCGGCGGCGACAAGGACAATAGCGGGCAGAAAGTGCAGTCGCTGGGCTCCGGGTTCGTCGTCGATGCCGAGCAAGGCATCGTCGTCACCAACAACCACGTGATCGCCGACGCCGACGACATCGAAGTCAATTTCTCCGACGGCATTACCTTGAAGGCAACGCTGGTCGGCACCGACACCAAGACAGATGTCGCGGTGCTGAAGGTCGATCCGAAAGGACACAAGCTGACGGCGGTGAAGTTTGGCGATTCCACCAAGATGCGTGTCGGCGACTGGGTGATGGCGATCGGCAATCCGTTCGGCCTCGGCGGCACTGTGACGGTCGGTATCGTCTCGGCCCGCAACCGCGATATCAATTCCGGCCCCTATGACGACTTCATCCAGACCGATGCCGCGATCAATCGCGGCAATTCCGGCGGCCCGCTGTTCAACAGCGCCGGCGAGGTCATAGGCATCAACACCGCCATCATTTCGCCGTCCGGCGGCTCGATCGGCATCGGCTTCTCCATTCCCTCGCAGCTCGCCTCGGGCGTGGTCGACCAGTTGCGCCAGTTCGGCGAGACGCGGCGCGGTTGGCTCGGCGTGCGTATCCAGCCGGTGACCGACGACATCGCCGAGAGCCTCGGCATGGTGACTGCCAAGGGCGCGCTGGTTGCCGGCGTCATCAAGGGTGGTCCGGTCGACAATGGCACAGTTCAGGCCGGCGACGTCATCCTGAAATTCGACGGCAAGGACATTCATGAAATGCGCGATCTGCCGCGCGTCGTCGCCGAAAGCCCGGTCGGCAAGGCGGTCGACGTGCTGATTGTGCGCAAGGGCGTCGAGCAGACCGTGAAAGTGACGCTCGGGCGGCTCGAGGACGGCGAAAAGCTCGCCAGCGGCGAACAGGGTGGCAACACCGATCAGGACAAGAGTGAAAAGGCCCCGGCCGTTTCCACGGCCTCGGTGCTCGGGATGACGGTCGGCGAACTGAACGACGAGACGCGCAAGAAGTTCAGCATTGCGGGCGATGTTTCCGGCGTCGTCATCACCGACGTCACCAAGGACTCTGCTGCCGCCGAACGCGGTATCCAGCCGGGCGAAGTGATTACCGAGATCGCACAGGAATCGGTCGCCACGCCCAAGGATGTTATGGACCGGATCGGCGCCTTGAAGGAACAGGGACGCAAGAATGCGCTCTTGATGCTGGCGTCGAAGACCGGCGAGCTCAGGTTCGTCACGATCCGGATGGACTGAAGTCCGGAAGGATCCGGCAGAATTCTCATCTAGAATGGAAGGGCGGCTAGCGGGCCGCCCTTTTTCTTCTTTGCTCCCAAGCGGCGCGGGAGAGCCGGTAGAACACATGTCGCTTGAGCGCGGGCTGGCTGGCGGGAATGCCGGGGTGGTCGAAGTCGGCGGACGGGTCGGCAGTCATGCCGAGGCGCTCCATGACGGCTGTGGAGCGGCGGTTGTTCCCGACGGCAAAGGAGACGATCTCGCCAAGGCCGAGCGTTTCGAAGCCGTAGTCCAGCCAGGCTTCCGAGGCCTCAGTGACATAGCCCTTGCCCCAGAATTCAGGCGCCAGCCGCCAGCCGATCTCGATGGTACCCGCTGGCAGGAACGGCATATGGTCGGTTCCGGTGATGCCGACAAAGCCGATGCACTCACCGGTGGTGATGATCTCGGCGGCGGCAAAGCCATAGCCGTCGCGGTCGATCACGCCTCGCCACTCGTCCATCTTGGCATCCGTGGCGGCGCGGTCGTGGCGGAACGGAAAGAATTCCATCACCTGTTCGTCGGAGTTGATCCGGTGGAACAGTTCACGGTCGCGATCCTCCCAGTTGCGCAGGATCAGGCGCTCGGTACGCATTGGTTTCATTGCACAAACTCTTCCTGCCTGTAGCCTTGCAAATAGAGCAATGCGGTCAGATCGCCATGGTCGATGCGAACCTTTGCCTGTGCCGCCACCGTCGGCTTGGCATGAAGCGCAACACCGGTGCCGGCCAGGCGGATCATGTCGAGATCATTGGCGCCGTCGCCGACGGCGATGACGTCAAAGGGCGTCAGACCAAGGCGCGCTGAAATTTCGATCAGCGCTTCGGCCTTGGCGGCGCGGCCGAGGATCGGTTCACCGACCAGCCCGGTGAAGCGGCCATCCTGTTCGAGCAGGCGGTTGGCGCGGTTCTCGTGGAAGCCAAGCATGGCCGCGATTCGCGTCGTGAAGACCTCGAAGCCGCCGGACACGAGTGCCGTCCAGGCGCCGTTGGCGCGCATGGTCTGAACCAGCGCGCGGCCGCCTGAGGCCAGCGTCAGACGATTGGCGACGATGCGGTCGACCACGGCGGCGTCGAGGGCTTTCAGCAGTGCCACTCGCTCGCGCAGAGCCGGTTCGAAAGCGATCTCGCCGTTCATCGATCGCGCGGTGATGGTGGCGACACGATCCTTGACGCCGATCTCGTCGGCCAGCTCGTCGATGCATTCCTGGTCGATCATGGTTGAGTCCATGTCGGCCATGAGGATCTTTTTGCGGCGGGTCTCGGCCTGCTGGACGATTACGTCGACCGCCTCGGTGGCGAGTGCCGTGCGCAAGGCGGCACTCGTGTCGGCGGCGTCAGCAATCTCAGGCAGCACAAGATCGCAGGCAATTCCTTCGGCAAGCCAGACAACAGCGCTTGCGCCGACTGACCGTGACGCCATATTCGCAAGCGACAGCGACAAGGCGCGGTCAGCGGGATGGGAAACAAGCGTGGCGATGAGCGGCATGGAACATTCCGGCGAACATGCGGACGAGGGCCGCGTGAAGAACGCGATCCTGATAGCCGGGCCGACCGCCAGCGGCAAGTCGGCGCTGGCGCTCGATCTGGCCGAGCGCAAGGACGGCGTGATCGTCAATGCCGATTCCATGCAAGGCTATTCGGTGCTCGATGTGCTGACCGCTCGGCCAGAGGCGGCCGACCTCGCCCGCGCGCCGCATTTTCTCTACGGCCATGTCCACCCGGCCACAGCCTATTCCACCGGCGCATGGCTGCGCGACGTGATGAAGCTGATCGACGACGGTGCGCTTTCCGAACGGCCCGCAATTTTTGTCGGCGGTACCGGGCTCTACTTCCGTGCGTTGGCCGAGGGCATTTCGGAAATGCCCGATATTCCGCAGCGGGTTCGGGACCGGTGGCGCTACGAACTGAAGGAGCAGGGCGCCGTCAAGCTGCACAGCCTGCTGCTGCGCGAGGATTCGGCGGCCGCCATGATGCTCAAGCCAACCGATAGCCAGCGCATCGTGCGGGCATTGGAGGTGCTCGACGCATCGGGCCGTTCGATCCGGGAATGGCAGGCAGAACGCGGCCAGCCACTCATCGACAGGGAGACCGCGCATTTCTTCGTCATCGAGCCGGACAGGGCGGCGCTGGTCGACCGCATCGAAAAGCGCTTCGACCAGATGCTGGACAAGGGCGCGCTGGACGAAGTCAAACGACTATCGGCGCTTGGCCTCGACCCCCAATTGCCGGCGATGAAGGCGATCGGCGTTCGTGAACTGCAGGCCGCGATGGCGGGAGAGATTGGCTTTCCCGAGGCGATCGAACGCGCCAAGATCGCCACCAGGCAATATTCCAAGCGGCAAACGACCTGGTTCAGGCATCAACTGGGGCCGGAATGGCTGAGATTGCGCCCCGGTGATGATCTGGAAACCACGATCTGATTGGCTGTTTCAATTGCAACCTAAAAAGTTTATCTGCAAGGATAGGTTCTCGTTGCGGTTGTCCCAATTAACCCTCCGTAAGCCCTCCCATGCCATAAGGTCAGTGGGGTACTTTTCCAGCGGGGAGCAGATGCGTTTCCACAAGGCGGAATCAGCATTTTTCGTCTTTATCTTCGTGATCCTGGCCGCCGGCCTGGTGACGCTGCATGCCTATGGCCTTCTGCAATCCTTCGCCACCGAGTTGCATACGGCTTCGGGTCTGAACAAGGTCATTTATCTCAACAAGCTTTTGTTCGCGACCGGTGTGCTTTTGGCCACCGCGCTGTTCTTCGGCATTTTCTTCATCTACCCGCTGATCCGAAAACAGGCGACAGAAGAAGGCAAGCTACGTGCGATGACGGTCTCGCTCAGCGCGCGCTCGGAAACTTTCGAGCATGCGGCGCTGACCGACGGCCTGACCGGCATGCAGAACCGGCGCTATTTCGATGACGCGCTGAAGGAGTATCTCGAGGAGTTCCGGCGCATCGAAAAACCAGTCGGGCTGATGATCCTGGATCTCGATCATTTCAAGCAGGTCAACGATACTCACGGCCATGATGTCGGCGACGAGGTGCTCAAGGCCGTCGCGAACTGTCTCAAGGATATGACACGCTACCACGACGTGGTGGCGCGTTTGGGTGGCGAGGAGTTCGCCGTGGTCACGCCCAACATGGATGCCGACCTTCTGGGCAAGTTTGCCGAGCGGATCCGCAAGGCGATCGCCAACATGTCGGTGCTGTCGGGCAATGTCCGCCTCAAGATCACCACCAGCGTTGGGCTTGCCGTCTGGGACCGCAACGAAACGGCGGAGGAGTTCTATCGCCGGGCAGACCGCCAGCTCTATGAGGCGAAGAGGCAAGGCCGCAACCGCGTCTGCGCCTAAAATCCCGAAGAAGAATTCATGAGGCCGGTCGCCTGACGCGACCTTCTCGACTTCCGGTGCTCACGGACTAAATGTCCGTTCCGCTCCGGCTTCTCAAAAGCCACATCATGCAACTCGGCCTGATGAATTCTCTTTCGGGATTTACCCAGGCATGCCAACGAAGCTGAGCCCTGGAACCTTGGCGCCGTTCTCACTCAACCGGCAGAACAGCAGAGCCCGCAGGCTCAGTCGTTTTGCGGGCGCAGGCCGAAGGTCGCGGGCTTGAGACCGTAGCGCATGTCGAAATCGTCGTCCGATGGCGCGCGAGTGGCGGGTGGCTTGCGGTAGTCGGGATCGCCCGCCTGGCGGCCTGAATCGACGACTTCCGCGAAGGCCATCGCCTGCTGCGTTGGTTTCGGCACGTTGCGCAGTCGTTCGACGATTGCCACCAGATCGACATCGTCGCCTGACTTCGAAGAGGCGGCCTGTTCGCGCTTGGCCGTGCCCGGGAGCAGCTCGCTCGGCAGTTTTTCGAACTTCAGCCGCATGGTCGTCGCCACGCCTTCGCCGAATGCGATGGCTTCGCGCTGGCCCATGGAGGACAAGAAGGCAAGCGTCGAGGCAGAGGAGTCGGCAATCGCCGAACGGATGATCGCCTGGTCCTGCTCATTGGCAAGCCGCATGGCGAAGAAGGTCGAGCATTGCGACAGGATGGTCGGGTCGAGCTCGCCCGGGCGCTGGGTGACGACGCCAAGATAGCAGCCATATTTGCGGCCTTCCTTGGCGATGCGCGACAGCGCGTGCCTGGTCGGCGCGAAGCCGAGGCGCGGATCGGCCGGCATGTAGCGGTGCGCTTCTTCGCACAAAAACAGAAGCTGCAGCTTGCCTTCGCTCCACAAAGCGAGATCGAAGGCCAGGCGCGCCAGAACCGAGCAGACGGAATTGACCACTTCGGACGGCATGCCGGCCATCTCGAAGCAGGTCACCGGGCGGCCATGATGCGGCACGCGGAAGATGTTGCCGATCGTTTCGTGAATGGTGTCCTCGATCAGGCGCGAGTTGAACATGAAGCGGTAGCGTGGGTCGGCCGCCGCCGATTCGATGCGAGTCTTCAGCGATCTGAGCGTCGGGCGATCGGCCTTGCTTTCGAGCATGCCCATCCGCTCGTCGATCTGCTTGAGGAGGTCGGCGATCCGGTAAGGCACCGGCGTATCGGCGGTCAGCGCATCGTTGCCGCGCCGCAGATAGGCGCCGGAATTCGGATTGCGGTAAAGGTTCTTGGCGGCCGGGATGAGGTCGCGCAACGCGTCGATTTCTTCCGGCTCCGTCTCGCGGCCACGGAACAGCACCTCGGCGAATTCCTCCAGCGTGAACATCCAGAACGGAAGATCCAAGGTTTTGGAATCGACCCTGACACAATATTCGGGCAGCGACGCCGCGAACTCATTGTGCGGGTCGAGGATCAGGATGCGCAGGTCGGGTCGCGCCGCGATCGATTTGCGCAGCAGCAGCGAGACGGCGGTGGACTTGCCGACACCGGTGGTGCCGACAATGGCGAAGTGACGCGCCAGCGTATCGTCGATGGCGATGTTGGCGGCAATCGCTTCGTCCTGCGCGAGCGTACCGATGGTGATCGAATGACGCCCGGCGAGGTCATAGACAGCCTGCAGGTCACGGGTGCGGATGCGGTGCGCGACGGCGCCGATATGTGGGTAGGTGGTAATGCCACGGTCGAAGACCGGCTTGCCGCCGGGCTCTGCTGCATCACGTACTTCGCCGATCAGCTCGATGCTGACCTCGATGGCGTTCTGGCCCTCATTGCTCCAGGCGCGATCCGACTTGCCGATCCCGTAGACCAGGCCGACGGTTCGCGTGGGCCCGAGATTGATGGAAATCATCTTGCCGACCGTCCACAGGCCGGTCACCGCGCCGTCGACATCGTCCGCATAGGCGCTGATGGTGGCGCGTGCGCCGTCGCACTGCACGACATTGCCCAGGATGCGCCTGTCGTTCTGCTCGGCGTCGCGGCGCTCCTGCGATGTCGGTTCTCCAACAGAAGCTGCGCGTTCGACATACATGGACAGGCCAATCCCCATTTCCCCTGGAGCATCGAGCCTACAGGAATGGGGTTAAGGCCCGATGAGGTCGGATGGTGTAGAGAGGCTTAATGGCGGCATGAAAATTGTCGCGAGGCACCTCTTTTGCGACGCAGATATTTCGCTATAATGGACATATGGATGATATAGCGAACGATATTTCCTCGACGATCGGCCGAAGGATACACGCCGAAAGGGTCATGCGGGACTGGTCCCTGGCCGAGCTTGCGGAGCGTTCCGGCGTCTCGAAAGCGATGCTGAGCACGATCGAGCGCGGCAAGACCAGTCCGACGGCGGCCCTTCTGGTGCGCATCGCGGCGGCCTTCGGCCTGACTCTGTCGACCTTGATCGCGCGCGCGGAGTTGCAAGGCGGCGGGCTGCTACGCGAGGCCGATCAACCGGTGTGGCGCGACCCCGACACCGGCTATGTCAGACGGCACCTGTCGCCGGCTGGCGACATGCCGCTCGAACTCATCAGGGTACAGCTGCCGGCGGGCGCCAAAGTCAGCTTTCCGGCCGCTTCCTACGCATTCATCAAGCAGCAGATATGGCTGATTTCCGGGCGGCTCGAATTCGTCGAAGGTGAGACGGTGCACCGGCTTGAGCCAGGCGATTGCCTGGCGCTCGGGCCGCCGTCTGACTGCACCTTCCATGCCCTGGAACGCGGTGCCGACTATCTCGTCGCGTTGGTCAGGGCCTGACATCATGGCGAGAATACCAAAGCGCTCCCATAATGGGGGGCCGCCTCTTGATGAGTACAAGGGCCCGCCATGGGGCAAGGGCGACCCCTATATCTTCCTTGCCTGGCAGGCCGCCCATGCCAAGGCATGGAAGGCGCCGAGCCGCGAGGTCCTGCTGCTGCGCATGGACCGGGCCGAGCGGCTGGGCCTGACCTATGAGGAGTACACGCTCGAGATTCTGGAGCGCGGGCGGCATCTCGGGCACGAAGACGCCGAACGCATCAGCGCCATCAAGGCGGCGCGAAAGCGACGCCGCGTGCGCCGCCTGGACTGACGGCAATGTGCCACGCCTATCGCAAACCACAGGACCTCATAAGCATGAACTCCATCGAGATCGGAACCCTGACCCCGACTGCCGAGACGCAAGACAAGCTGGCCGAATTGCTGGTCGCGACGGTGGCGGCCGGCGGATCGGTGAGCTTCATGCATCCACTGGCGCCGCAGGCAGCCAGGGCATTCTGGGAGAAGTCGCTGGCCGCGGCGGAAAGAGGGGAAAGAGCCGTGCTTGGCGCCTGGGACGGCGAGGTCCTGGTCGGCACAGTAACCTTGCTGCTCGACTGCCCGCCCAACCAGCCGCACCGGGCCGAGATCGCCAAGCTGATGACACGCGTCGACTACCGGGGCAGGGGTGTGGGAACGCGCCTGATGCGGGCGGCCGAGAGCCTTGCCGTCGAGAAGGGGCGGACGCTGCTGGTTCTCGATACGGCCGCTGACGAGGGCGCTTCAGGGCTCTACGAAAAGCTCGGCTTCACGCTGACCGGCGAGATACCGGACTATGCACTGAAGCCGCATGGCGGGCTGACGGGCACGCTCATCTACTGGAAGCGTATCGGGCCAATCTCGTAAGGTTATCCAATCGAGGAAGGAGGCAGGGTGCAAGCCGTGCCCCCTTCATGATGCTCAACTGGAATGGCGGTCGATTAGCCCTTGTGGTGGACCTGCTGCAGGCCGTAGACCGGTGTCGCGATGCCTTCGTGCCGCGCCTTCAACTGCAGCGACAGGAACTGCGAATAGTGGCGTGACTGGTGCAAATTGCCGCCATGGAACCATAGCGCTTCCTGTTGCGTCGGCTTCCACATGTTACGCAACTCGCCTTCCCACGGGCCGGGATCCTTGGTGGTGTTCGAGCCGAGGCCCCAGCATTTGCCAACCTTGTCGGCGACGTCCCTGGAGATCAGATCGGCGGCCCAGCCGTTCATCGAGCCGTAGCCGGTGGCGTAGACGATGAGGTCCGCGGGCAGTTCCGACCCGTCGCTGAGCAGAACAGAATGCTGCTTGATCTCCTCGACGTCTACGCCGCTCATCAGCTTGATCGAACCATCGATGATCAGCTGTGATGCGCCGACATCGATGTAGTAGCCAGAGCCGCGCCTCAGATACTTCATGAACAGGCCGGATTCGTCGTCGCCCCAGTCAAGCATGAAACCTGCGTTTTTCAGTCCCTCGTAGAACGCCGCGTCGCGTTTCTTCATCTCGGCATAGGCCGGGATCTGGAACTCGTGCAGGATCTTGTAGGGCAGCGAAGCAAAGATCAGGTCGGCCTTGGCCGTGGTGATGCCGTTCTGGACCGCCTGCTCCGAATAGAGCGAACCCAGCCCGATTTCCATCAGCGTGTCGGATCTGGAGATGTGGGTGGTCGAGCGCTGCACCATGGTGACGTCGGCGCCGGCTTCCCAAAGTGCCGCGGCGATGTCATGGGCGGAATTGTTGGATCCGATGACAACCGCCTTTTTGCCGACATAGGCGTCGGGCCCGGGATGCTTCGAGGAGTGATGCTGATCCCCCTTGAAGGTCTCCATGCCCTTGAATTTCGGCAGATTGGCCTTGCCGGACTGTCCGGTCGCCAGCACCAGTTGCTTCGGCCTCAGCGTGATGTCCTTGCCGTCGCGGTGGACGACGACGGTCCATTCCTTCTTCTTGTCGTCATAGGAAGCGCTTTTGGCCTCGGTCGAGGACCAGTAATTCAGCTCCATCACCTTGGTGTACATTTCCAGCCAGTCGCCGATCTTGTCCTTGGGCGAGAAAACCGGCCAGTTCTTGGGGAAGTCGATATAGGGCAGATGGTCGTACCAGACCGGGTCATGCAGGCAGAGCGACTTGTAGCGCTTGCGCCAGCTGTCGCCGGCGCGCTCGTTCTTCTCGATGATGATCGTCGGCACGCCCAGTTGCCGCAGCCGCGCGCCGAGCGCGATGCCGCCCTGGCCGCCGCCGATGATGACCGTATAGGGCTGCGTCTTGAAGCCGAGTTCGGCGGCCTCCTTTTCGCGCTCTTCCTTCCATGTCGGACGGTTCTTGCCCGAGCCATGTTTGGCGCCCATCGGCCGCGCGAAGCCCGCCGGCTCCTCGTGGCCCTTCAGCTCGACCATCGTGGTCAGCAGCGTCCAGATCTTGCCGTTCTTCAGCCTGACATGACCGAAACCGCGTGCAACTTCCGTCTCGAAGCTGATCCAGCCCTCGATCAGCCCTCCGCTCTCGGTCGCATCCTCGCCGTTGGCGATGGCAAAGTGTGACGGCTTGGTTTTCGACAGCTGGCTTTTCAGCATGTCGCGGACCTGGTCGCGGCCTTCCATGGTCTTGATGTTCCAGGTGAAGGTGACGAGGTCGCGCCAATAGCAATCCTCCTGAAAGCAATCGATCGCTTTCTCGATGTCATTGGCGGCCAGGGCGGCGCCGAATTGATCGAGCAGGTCGGACAGTTTCTTGTTTGGGGCCTTATCGAGCATCAGGGTTCCTCCCGTGAAATCCAGATCGTCATGATGGCTCAGCCCGACGTGCCGGCCGAACAATCAAGTATCGGCAAAGATAGTGGCCCTCGTCACGCCCCACCATAGTTTTCAGCGGTTTCAATGGCTTACCCGGAAATTGAGATCACCAAGCGGTTTTGGAACACCCAGCTGTTGGGAACGGACGCTCCGATTCCGAACGTCGGGACAATGCCACGCCCGTCGCGCAAAATTGATGGTCATATGCCGCAATGCGGTCACCGGGGCTGACGACAACCGATCGGTGAGAAGCCGGGAAGCGGTGGCGGGCAACAGGTCGGTTCCCGCGGATTTTCTGGATGCGGAACTCTGGAGCCCGTTATGCAAGCATTTTCAGTTCATTTTATCGGCCGGCGCGGACGCGTCGCTGCCATGGCTCTGGTCATGGCCATGAGCGCGACCTTGACCAGCCCGCTGGTACTGCCCGGAACTCAGGCTCACGCGGCGGAAATTTCCGTTACCATCCGCGAAAGGCTTTCAAACTATGGCGGATGGCGAACCTCCGCGCGCTTCGGCGATGTCTGGGTTCCGACAGTCCGTACCGAATGGCGGCC
This sequence comes from Mesorhizobium sp. M0051, assembly GCF_040323235.1. NCBI lineage: Bacteria > Pseudomonadati > Pseudomonadota > Alphaproteobacteria > Hyphomicrobiales > Phyllobacteriaceae > Mesorhizobium > Mesorhizobium sp. M0051. The sequence continues at coordinate 89,860 of NZ_JAMYUT010000019.1, read as the reverse complement.
CTACACCGAAGGTCACTGGGTCTGGACCGACGACGGCTGGTACTGGCAATCCACCGAGCCGTTTGGCGATGTCGTCTATCACTACGGCCGTTGGGCCTATGATCCAGATTTCGGCTGGGTGTGGATAGCCGGCGATCAATGGGCACCAGCCTGGGTGGTCTGGCGCCAGGGCGGCAACGATGTCGGCTGGGCGCCGGCGCCGCCCGATGTCGACGTCGCCTTCGACGATGCCTGGTGGTGTTTCGTGCCGGTGGCGGCGATCGGCGCGGTCGATCTGGTCAGGGTGGTGCGGCCGGTTCAGGAAAACGTCGTCATCGTACGCAACACGACGATCATCAATCAGACTGTCGTGGTCAACAACGCGCCGCGTGTGCGGCTCGGCAATCAGGTCGTTGCGATCAATGCCGGGCCCAGGCTGCAGCAATTGCCGAAGCCCGTCATCGAATCGATCAGGGCGGCAAAAGTGGTTCCACCTCCCAAAGGGGTGTTTGCCAGTGGAAGGCTCGATGCTTCCAAGGGCGCGGAGATCAAGAGGCTGGCCGGCAATGGAACGCCCGTCGCCACGGCACCCAATGGAAACGGGCAAACTGTGGTGGGCCATGGCTCCAAGACGTCGATCGGCGACAAGGCCCTTTCTCCGGCCGCGGTGGCAGCGGGCAATCAGGGTGACACCGTGCGCAAGCGGATGGCCGCCCGCAACCGTGCGAAGGCCGATGCGCTCAAGGCCCATGCCGACAAAACCTCCGGCAATGGGCGCATCGTTGTAAAATCGCCGCCCAACCCGGCTTCGTCCAAGTCGGTTTCTAGCCAGCGCCTGACACGCGGGGCCGGGCCGCAAAGGCCGCACCAGCAGGCACTGGCCATGCGCATGTCCCAGCACCATGGTCCGGCCAAGGCGGCGCCTCACCGTCCACCGGCAAAGATGCAGGCCAGGAAGGTGTCCAAATGCGATCCGCGCGTTTCCCGCTGCAAGGCGCCGGGCTGATCACCGCAATCGCGCCGGCACACTGCACGTCCCTGCGCGATTTTTCCCGTTGACAGGCTGCCTTTCCCGCCCTTAGTGTCCGCCACCATGAAGACGGCACTCATTCTCGTAGGAAAGCGCATGGGCAAGGCGGTGTAACCGCCGGGCGAAAACCCCCCATGCGCAGACACAGGCTCCCTCGGGAGCCTTTTTTATTGCCTGAAACACGACTAAACGACCAGCAATCGCCTGACGGCGGACAGTACGGGACAAGACCGATGAGCAACGGAAAGAACGAGCGGCGCGAGATGACAGGCGCCGAAATGGTGGTGCAGGCGCTGAAGGACAATGGCGTCAAGCACGTCTTCGGCTATCCGGGTGGCGCTGTCCTTCCGATCTATGACGAGATCTTTCAGCAGGACGAGGTCGAGCACATCCTGGTGCGCCACGAGCAGGGCGCCGGCCATGCGGCGGAAGGCTACGCGCGCTCGACCGGCAGGGCCGGCGTGATGCTGGTGACTTCCGGTCCCGGCGCTACCAATGCGGTGACGCCGCTGCAGGACGCCTTGATGGATTCGATCCCGCTGGTCTGCCTGACCGGGCAGGTGCCGACCTCGCTGATCGGCTCCGACGCTTTTCAGGAATGCGATACGGTCGGCATCACGCGCCCCTGCACCAAGCACAACTGGCTGGTGAAGGACGTCAACGAACTCGCCGCGACCATCCACGAGGCTTTCCATGTCGCGACCACCGGCCGCCCCGGTCCGGTCGTCGTCGACATCCCGAAGGATGTGCAGTTCGCCAAGGGGTTCTACGTCCCGCCGCAGATCGCGCCGCGCACCAGCTACCAGCCGAAGGTCCAGGGCGACCTGGACAAGATCAAGGCGGCGGTCGAGCTGATGGCCGGCGCCAAGAAGCCGATCATCTATAGCGGCGGCGGTGTCATCAATTCCGGCCCGGAAGCAAGCCATCTGCTGCGCGAGCTGGTCGATCTCACCGGTTTTCCGATCACCTCGACGCTGATGGGCCTCGGCGCCTATCCGGCATCGGGCAAGAACTGGATGGGCATGCTGGGCATGCACGGCACCTATGAAGCCAATATGGCCATGCATGATTGCGACGTGATGATCTGCATCGGCGCTCGGTTCGACGACCGTATCACCGGGCGGCTGACCGCGTTTTCGCCGAACTCGAAGAAGATCCACATCGACATCGATCCGTCGTCGATCAACAAGAATGTCCACACCGAGGTGCCGATCATCGGCGATGTCGGCCGGGTGCTGGAGGACATGGTGCGGCTGTGGCGGGCGAGCGCCAAGGCCGACAAGAAGGCGCTCTATCCCTGGTGGGAGCAGATCGCCAAATGGCGCGCGCGCGACTCGCTCGCCTACAAGATGAACAACGACGTGATCATGCCGCAATACGCCATCGAGCGGCTCTATGAACTGACCAAGGGCATGGACACCTACATCACCACCGAGGTCGGCCAGCACCAGATGTGGGCGGCGCAGCACTATCATTTCGAGAAGCCGAACCGCTGGATGACGTCAGGCGGGCTGGGCACTATGGGTTACGGCCTGCCGGCGGCACTCGGCGTGCAGATCGCGCATCCCGACGCGTTGGTCATCGACATCGCCGGCGATGCCTCGGTGCAGATGACGATGCAGGAAATGAGCGCCGCCGTGCAGCACGACGCGCCGATCAAGATCTTCATCTTGAACAACCAGTATATGGGCATGGTGCGGCAATGGCAGCAGCTGCTGCACGGCAATCGCCTGTCCCATTCCTATACCGAGGCGATGCCGGACTTCGTCAAGCTGGCGGAGGCCTATGGCGGGCACGGCATCCGTTGCGAGAAGCCGGATGAGTTGGACGACGCGATCAGGGAGATGATCTCGGTCAGGAAGCCGGTGCTGTTCGATTGCCGCGTGGCGACGCTCGCCAACTGCTTCCCGATGATCCCGTCGGGCAAGGCGCACAACGAGATGCTGCTGCCCGACGAGGCGACCGACGAGGCGGTGGCCAACGCCATCGACGCCAGAGGCAGGGAACTGGTGTAGCCGGCAGACCCGGGCAGGGCTGTCGCAAGAAGCCGTGCGCAAACAGAGCATTAGATCCAAGAGCTTGAAATCGAGATTCATGTCATGAACGCACAGCTACAACCGACCGGTTCCGCCTATTTCATCGCCAAGGAAACCGAAAAGCCGGAAAACCACACGCTTTCCGTGCTGGTCGACAACGAGCCGGGCGTGCTTGCCCGGGTCATCGGCCTGTTTTCAGGGCGCGGCTACAACATCGAGAGCCTGACCGTCTCCGAGACCGAACATGAGAAGCACTTGTCGCGCATCACCATCGTGACGCGCGGCACGCCGCATGTGCTAGAGCAGATCAAGCATCAGCTGGAGCGCATCGTGCCGGTGCACCGCGTCGTCGATCTGACCGTGCGTTCGCATGAATCCGGCCAGGAGCGGCCGCTGGAGCGCGAACTGGCGCTGGTCAAGGTGGCCGGTACCGGCGAGGCCCGCGTCGAGGCACTGCGGCTGGCCGACGCGTTCCGCGCCAGCGTCATCGACGCCAACACCGAGCATTTCATCTTCGAGATCACCGGCAAGGGCTCCAAGATCGATCAGTTCATCGCCATCATGAAGCCGCTCGGCCTGGTCGAAATCTGCCGCACCGGCGTGGCGGCGTTGAACCGCGGCCCACAGGCGATGTAAGCCCGCCGCATCGACAGTTTCGGCGGGGGGCCTGGTTCGACCAGGAGCCGGCCGCTGGCCTTTGCACTGCCCTCACGAAGCGACAATAATGCTGACATATCTGGGAGGATATCATGTCGCTTGACGCATTCCTTGCCCTGCTTGTCTACGCTTTCGTAACCTCGATCACGCCGGGGCCGAACAACCTCATGCTTCTGGCATCGGGAGTGAATTTCGGCCTCGTCAGATCGGTTCCACACATGCTGGGCATCAGCATCGGTTTTCTGGTGCTGCTGGTCGCCGTGGGTCTTGGCCTGGGTGCGGTGCTTACGGCTTTCCCGGCGCTGCACATCGGATTGAAGATCGCCGGCGGAGTCTATCTGCTCTATCTCGCCTGGAAGATCGCCATGTCGCGCTCGCTCAACGGCAAGGGCGAGGTGAAGGCGCGGCCGATGCGCTTCGTCGATGCGGCGGCGTTCCAGTGGGTCAACCCTAAGGCATGGGTGATGGCGATCACCGCCATGGCCGTCTACGCCAATCCTGAGCGTCCATTCCTGTCGGTGGTGTTGATCGCCGTGGCCTTCACCGTCGTCAATCTGCCAAGCGTCTCGGTGTGGGCGGGGTTCGGCACCGCGCTGCGCGGTTTCCTGTCGGACCCGGTGCGGCTGAAATGGTTCAACATCGCCATGGGCGTGCTGTTGGCGGCGACGCTCTGGCCGATGCTGAGGTAGCGGGAATTCTGTGAACGGCAATTCACGTTCGTTTGACTATATGTGAATTGTGGATTACAAAATGCCCGTGATCGAAGTCCGCAAAACCGCTGAATTCGCCGACTGGTTCAAATCCCTCAAGGACATGCGGGCCAAGGCGCGCATTCAGGTCCGGATCGATCGTGTCGAGCTTGGCAACCTCGGCGATGCCAAGTTCTTCGACGGCATCGGCGAATTGCGGGTCGACTATGGCCCGGGCTATCGCGTCTATTTTGTCAAGACAGGCAACACGATCATCATTCTGCTCTGCGGTGGTAATAAGTCATCGCAAAAGGCCGACATCAAGAAAGCCATCAGCATGGCGAAGGAGGTCTAATGACCATCGAAACCACCAAATGGGACGCTTCCGAATTTCTCGACAGCGAGGAGGCGATCTTTGCCTATATCGAGGCGGCCTTCGAAGACGGCGATCCTGCCATTATCACCCATGCGCTCGGCAACGTGGCCAGGGCTCGGGGCATGACATCCATTGCCAAGGACGCCGGCGTCACACGTGAGGCGCTATACAAGGCGCTGAGCGACAAGGGCGATCCTAAGCTTTCAACCCTGCTCGGCGTCATGAAGGCGCTCGGGCTCAGGTTGACGGCCGAAGCTGCACCAAAGGACAATTATGCCGAGGCGCGCCTCGCTGGCTAATCCGCCACGTGTGATCGCCTCACCATGTTGAATTGTCGTATCGACCGTGTTGCACATCCATTGTGCAGTGCACATTAAATCTTCGTAATGCCGTGTTTTGGCCCTTTTCCGACAAAGGCGTGTCCTATGTATTCGGCGAAATCGCGGCAATGAGCCGTGAGTTGCGCTAGAATACGACCACCTGGCTATGGCGTGTCGGACAGAGAGGGCCTTTTGTCGATGCGTGGAAAAGTCATTCTTTCATTGCTTGCGGTCGCCTGTGTCGGCGCGGCCTGGCTCTATCTGTCTCCGGGCACGCTGAGCAGAGTTCAGCAACTTACCGGCGCAAAGCAGGTCGCGGCGGCGGACAAACCGGCAACCGACAAGCCGGCGGCGGGGGACAAGTCGGCAGGTGGCGGCAGTGGCGCCCGCTCGGCCTCGATCCTCTCGGCCGTCGCCTCCACCGCCGATTTCCCGATCCGGCGTTACGCGATCGGTTTCGTCTCCTCTCCAGCCGTCGTCAGCATCAATGCGCGGGTCTCCAGCCAGATCGTCTCGATCGACGTCAAGGACGGGCAGATGGTCAGGGTTGGCGACGTTCTGTTTTCGCTTGATGACCGGGCGCTGAAGGCGCAACTGGCCAAGGACCAGGCGGCGCTCGCCAAGGACCAGGCAATGCTCGCCAGCTCGCAGTCCGATCTGCAGCGCGCCAAAGACCTGGTCGCCAAGCAGGCCGGCACGCAGCAGACCTATGACCAGGCAGTCGCTGCGGCGAAGGCTGCCGCGGCGACCGTCGATGCCGACAAGGCGACGATCGACGCCGACAACGTCCAGCTTGGCTTTGCCACGATCACGGCGCCGATTGCCGGCAGGCTGGGTGCGGTCAACGTCACCGTCGGCGACCTCGTCACCACCAGCAATGGCAACAGCAGCACGGCCACTCCGCTGGTGACCATCACCCAGATGGACCCGCTGCAGGTCAACTTCAATCTTCCTGAGAGCAACCTGGCGCTGCTGCACAAGGCACTCGCAAATCCGCAGCAAGGGGCAGTGACGCTGACCAAGGACGGCGACCCGACGCCGATCGGCAAGGGCACGCTCGATTTCGTTGATTCAAGCGTCGACACCGCGTCGGGCACGATCGCCACGCGGGCAAGCATTCCGAATGCCGACCTTTCGCTGTGGCCGGGCCAGTATGTGAATGTCGTGCTCGATGCCGGCATCATGCCGCGGATGACCTCCGTTCCCACGGTAGCGGTCCAGCCTAGCCAGAAGGGGCCGTTCGTCTATGTCGTCAAGCCGGACAGCACCGTCGAAATGCGCCCGGTGCAGGTGGCGCTGACCGAAGGCGAGAACAGCGCCATCAGCCAAGGGCTGAAAAGCGGTGAGAAAGTTGTCACCGAAGGCCAGACGAAGCTGAAGGACGGCGCCGCTGTGCATGAAGGCAACGCCGCGGCGGGTGCTGCCGCGCCCAAGGTGGCCGAGGCGGCCAAGGCCGGCGAGGCGGCTCGATGATCTCCGAATTTTGCATACGCCGGCCTGTCGCCACCCTTCTGATGTCGTTCGCCCTCGTGCTGGGCGGTCTGTTCGCTTACAAATTCCTGCCGGTGGCAGCACTTCCGAGTGCCGAATTCCCAGTGGTCAACGTCTCGGCTTCGCTGCCCGGCGCCTCTCCGGAAACCATGGCCACATCGGTGGCGACGCCCCTGATCAAGCAGTTCGCCACCATCGCGGGCATCGATTCGATCTCGACCAGCAACTCGCTTGGCTCGACCTCGATCGCCATCCAGTTCGTGCTTAATCGGGACATCGACGCCGCCGCCGCGGACGTGCAGGCGGCGATCGCGCGGACGCAAAGATCCCTGCCGCCGCAGATGACGTCGCCGCCGAGCTATCGCAAAGTCAATCCGGCCGACGCGCCCATTCTTTTGATGTCGCTGGTCAGCGACACGGTTCCACTGACCGATCTCGACGCGTTCGCGGAAAACGTCATCTCGCCGTCGCTGTCGACCATCGACGGGGTGGCTCAAGTTTCGATCTTCGGCCAGCAGAAATACGCCGTTCGCATCCAGATCGACCCGACCGCGCTTGCCGCGCGCGGCATCTCGATCGATCAGCTGCAGGCGGCGATCGCGTCCGCCAACAGCAACACGCCGCTCGGCGTGCTCCAGAACGACAAGCAGCAGCTCACGATCACCGCCAACACGCAGCTCAATGACGCGGCCGGTTTCTCCAACATCATCATCGCCACCAAAAACGGTCACCCGGTGCGGCTGGGCGAGGTGACGCGCGTCGTCGATTCGGTGCAGACGACCACGACCGCAAGTTGGTACGATGGCACCCGCGCGATCATCATGGCGGTGCAGCGCCAGCCCGACGCCAACACGGTCGACGTCGTCGACAAGGTCAAGGCGATGCTGCCGTCCTTCCAGGACCAGATGCCGGGCGCTGCCTCGATCAAGCTGCTCAACGATCGCTCGACCTCGATACGCCAGGCCGTCGACGACGTGCAGTTCACGCTGCTGTTGACCATAGCGCTGGTGGTGATGGTGATCTTCGTGTTCCTGCGCCGGGTGACGGCAACCATCATCCCGGCCGTGGCGGTGCCGATTTCGCTGATTGCCACGCTTGGCGCGATGTTCCTGTTCGGCTTTTCCATCGACAACATATCGCTGATGGGCTTGACGCTGGCGGTCGGCCTTGTCGTCGACGACGCCATCGTGATGCTGGAAAACATCTTCCGCCACATGGAGGAGGATGGGTTGTCGGCCTTCGATGCGTCGCTGAAGGGCGCGCGCGAAATTGGCTTCACCATCATCTCGATCTCGATCTCGCTGGTGGCCGTGTTCATCCCGGTGCTGCTGATGGGCGGCGTTATCGGCCGCATCTTCAACGAGTTCGCCGTCGTGGTGACGGTCGCCATCCTGGCGTCGATGTTCGTATCGCTGACGCTGACGCCGATGCTGTGCTCGCGCCTGCTGTCGGTCAGCAAGGCGGACCGCGACAAGCATGGCCCTGGCCATAAACGGGACCTCATTACACGCGGCTACGACCGGATCTTGAGTTTCTGCCTGAGGCACACCTTCCTGGTGTTCCTCGTCTTCATGGGAACCGCGGCAGCCTCGGTGTGGCTGATCGAGGCCTCGCCGAAGGGCTTCTTCCCGCAGGAGGATATCGGCCAGATATCGGTGACCACCATCGCGCGTCAGGACATCTCGTTCGACGCCATGTCCAAGCTGCAAGGGCAGGTCGCCAGCGTCTTCTCGCATTCGCCCTATGTCGACCATGTGGCGTGGTCGGCGGGCAGCGGCAACAATGCGCTCAACCAGGGGCAACTCTTCGTCCAGCTCAAGGGCAAGGACCAGCGTCCCGATATCGACAAGGTCCTTTCGGATCTGCGCAAGCAACTGGCCGGCGTGGCGGGTATCGAGACCTACATGCAACCGGTGCAGAACCTGAGGCTGGGCGCACGGTCGTCGGCCAGCGCCTACCAGCTCGTGGTTCAAGGGCTCGATACCGGACTAACCGACACCTGGGCGCAGAAACTGAATGACGCGATGGCGGCCGACCATACGAACTTCACCGATGTCACCAGCGACCTGCAGAACAATGCATTGCAGGCGACGCTGGTGGTGGATCGCGATAAGGCCGCCCAGCTCGGCATCGATACTGCCACGCTGCGCTCCGCCCTTTATGGCGGCTTCGGCACCGATCAGGTTTCAACGATCTTCGGTTCGGCCGACAGCTACGAAGTCGTCACGGAGCTCGATCCCAAGATCGAATGGTCGCCGGAGCGGATGCTCGCCATCCAGATGAGGACGGCGAGCGGCAATCTGGTTCCGCTTGGCGCCTTCGCCCGGGTCGATCGCACGGCAGGCGCCTTGACCGTCAACCAGCTCGGCCAGCTTCCGGCGGTGACGATCTCCTATAACCTGCCGCAGGGCGTGGCGCTGGGTGACAGCGTAGCGCGCATCGACGCGCTCAAAGAGCAGATCGGCATGCCGACGGCGATCTCGACAACCTTTGCCGGCACGGCCAAGACCTTCCAGGACTCACTAGCCAACCAGGGTCTTCTGGTCGGCGGCGCGATCCTGACCATCTATATCGTGCTCGGCATCCTGTACGAGAGCTTCATCCACCCGCTCACGATTCTCACCGGCCTGCCGTCGGCTGTGCTGGGTGCCGTCGTTGCCTTGCGCTTCGCCGGCATGGATCTGTCTGTCATCGCGGTGATCGGCATCCTGATGCTGATCGGCATCGTCAAGAAGAACGGCATCATGATGGTCGACGTCGCGCTCGAGCTCCGACGTGATGGCATGTCCGCGAAGGAATCCATCCACAAGGCCTGCCTGATGCGGTTCAGGCCGATCATGATGACGACGCTGGCGGCACTGATGGGAACCTTCCCGATCGCGCTGGGCACCGGCGCCAGCGCCGAGTTGCGCCAGCCGCTAGGCGTTGCCGTTGTCGGTGGTTTGCTCGCCTCGCAGGCGCTGACCCTGTTCGTGACCCCGGTGATCTATGTCTACATGGAGAATTTCTCGGGCTGGCTGGTCGGGCTTTGGTCGAAGCGCAAGGGCGATCGGAGCGCGGTCGAAGACGTCGACCAGCCCTCGCCACTCGATGCCAAGCAGGAAATGCTGCCCGAACCGCAGCGGGCGGCCGCCGAATGATGTAGCAGGGCCAGCGCCATGTGCCGCTGGCCCAAGGCGTTGCGCTTGCGGTGGCATCACGGGAAACGTAATTTGTCGCCATGTCCCACGACCATGACCACGACAACGAACTCGATCCGTTTGCCGCCCGCGTGCGCGCGCTGGAAACCATCCTCACTCAAAAGGGGCTGGTCGATCCGGCGGCGATCGACGTCATCGTCGACACCTATGAAACAAAAATCGGGCCACGCAACGGCGCCAGGGTGGTGGCCAGGGCCTGGGCCGACGCGGACTTTGCCGACTGGCTGAAACGCGATGCGACGGCGGCGATCGGATCGCTCGGTTATGCCGGCCGTCAGGGCGAACATATGCAGGCTGTCTTCAACACCGAGGAGACGCATAACCTCGTCGTCTGCACGCTGTGCTCCTGCTATCCGTGGTCGGTGCTCGGCCTGCCGCCGGTCTGGTACAAGGCGCCGCCCTATCGGTCGCGCGCCGTCATCGATCCGCGCGGGGTGCTGGAGGAATTCGGGCTGACGGTGCCGACGGCCAAGAAGATCCGCGTCTGGGATTCGACCGCGGAGCTGCGCTATCTCGTCGTGCCGATGCGGCCTGCGGGCACCGACGGCTGGAGCGAGGAACAGCTGGCGGACCTGGTGAGCCGCAACGCGATGATCGGCACCGGCTTGGCGAGACAGCCGGCATGAACGGGCCGCAGGATCTCGGCGGACAGATGGGGTTCGGCCCGGTCGCGCCCGAAAAGGACGAGCCGTATTTTCATGCCGCCTGGGAAAGGCGGGCGCTCGGCGTGACGCTGACTGCCGGCGCCATGGGCGCGTGGAATATCGACGAGAGCCGGCATGCACGGGAATCGCTGCATCCGGCCGACTATTATGCCTCCAGCTACTACGAGATCTGGATCAAGGCGCTGGAGATCCTGCTCAAGCGCCATGGCTTCGTCAGCGAGCGCGACCTGGCCGAGGGCCGGGCGGTCGATCCGGCGGCAACACCAAAAAGAGTGCTGAAGGCGGAAAACGTGCCCGCAGTGCTGGCCAAGGGCGGTCCTTGCGACCGGCCGGTGGCGCAAGCGGCGCGGTTCAAGGCCGGCGATGCCGTGCGGACCAAGAACTTCAACCCGACCGGCCACACGCGGCTGCCGCGCTACGCACGCGGCAAGCATGGAACGATCGAGGCGGTGCGCGGCGGGTTTGTGTTTCCCGACAGCAACGCGCATGGGCACGGCGAAAACCCGCAATGGGTCTACACCGTGGTTTTCGACGGGTTGGAGATTTGGGGCGAGGGGGCCGACCCGACACTGAGCGTGTCGATCGACGCCTGGGAGAGCTATCTTGAGCCGGCGTGACGGCGTCGTCGCAGATCTGCCACCGGGGATCGATGCCCCGGTGTTTGCCGAGCCATGGCAGGCCGAAGCCTTCGCCATGACGGTGGCGCTGCACGACAAGGGTGTGTTTTCGTGGAGCGAATGGGCGCAGGCGCTGTCGGCGCAAGTTAAGGACCCAGGTGCCGCGGCTGACGGTCATGACTATTACGAACATTGGCTGGCAGCGCTGGAGGGCTTGCTTGCGTCCAAGGGACTGGCCGCCAAGGCGGATGTAGACGCGATGGCTGAGTCCTGGGAACGCGCCGCACATGCCACCCCGCACGGCAAGCCGATCCTGCTGGAGAACGATCCCGGCCCGGCCCGATAGGGTCGTGGCGGCCCGACCCGATAGGTCGGCAACCCGTCCCAAGGACGTCGAGCGAGATCGTGTGTTCTCTTTACGTTCTGATTTGCCCCTGATAGCCTGACCCTGTCGGCGGCACTGAGGCGCCCGACCCGTCGATGGTGGTGATGGCTGTCTTGTCTTTCCCTTGCGAATCCGGTCTCTCGCGCTGATGGAATTCTCTCCCCAACAGGACGAGGCGTTGCAAGCGGTTGCTCGCTGGCTGAAGACCGGAAAGCCGCAGCTGTTCCGGCTGTTCGGCTATGCTGGCACCGGCAAGACGACGCTGGCACGTTATTTCGCCGAACATGTCGACGGCCAGGTGCAGTTCGCCGCCTTCACCGGCAAGGCCGCGCAGGTTCTGCGCTCCAAGGGCGCGGTCAATGCGCGCACCATCCATTCGCTGATCTACAGGCCCAAGGGCGAGGAATCGGTGTCGGACGAGGTCACCGGCAAGACCTCCATGTCGCCGACCTTCTCGCTCAACCGGCAAAGCCCGATCTCGCGGGCGAAACTGGTCGTCATCGACGAATGTTCGATGGTCGACGAACAGCTTGGCCGCGACCTGATGAGTTTCGGCACGCCGATCCTGGTGCTCGGTGATCCCGGCCAGTTGCCGCCGATCTCGGGTGGCGGCTTCTTCACCGATCACGAGCCGGATTTCCTGCTCACCGAAATTCACCGGCAGGCGCGCGACAATCCGATCCTGCGGCTGGCGCTCGACGTGCGCGAGGGCCGTGAGTTCATGCGTGGCGACTACGGCACGGCGCAGGTCATCGGCAAGGAAGACGTCACCCAGGAGCTGGTGCTGAAGGCCGACCAGGTTCTGGTCGGCACTAACCGAACCCGGCGCCGCTACAATCAGCGACTGCGCGAGCTCAAAGGCTTCAATGCCGAGTATCCGCAGGCCGGCGACAAGCTGGTCTGCCTGCGCAACGATCCGGCCAAGGGTCTGCTCAACGGCTCGCTGTGGAAGGTGATGACCTCGTCGCGCGAGACGGTGAAGCCAGGCATCAATCTGCTGGTTTCGCCGGAAGAGGACGATCCGGATCGCGGCGTCGCCAAGATCAAGTTGCTCAAGGCGGCTTTCGAGGATCCCGACGCCGATATCCCCTGGCAGCAGAAGAAGCGATTCGACGATTTCGACTATGGCTACGCGCTGACCGTGCACAAGGCACAGGGCTCGCAGTGGAACGAGATCGTGCTGTTCGATGAAAGCTGGGCCTTCAAGGAAACCCGCCAGCGCTGGCTCTACACCGCCATTACGCGGGCGGCGGAGCGGCTGACGATCGTCAGGTAGAGGCGGCGGGACGCTGTCGCTCGCCGACAGGCCGCGCAGCAAGCCATTGCCAGGCCGCGGTTTCGTCCTCGATCTTGAAGTGCCTGAATTCGATGGGCGGCGAGGACGGCAGAAAGCGTTGTGCGTCCGCTATCCAGTTCGGTTCGCCTATCGTCGCGCAACGTCCGACATGTTCCAATGCATGGATGGCGCCCTGCTTCAGGGTCTCGTCCGCGATATCGGCCCAGTCGACGCCCTCATGGTCGATGAGGCGCACCAGCACGTCGATGCGCTGGTGGAGGGCATAGGCAGCCTCCAGCAACCCGAAAAGGTTTTCGCCGTCGGCCGCGGAAACGTGCCCGACGACATCGATGGCGAAAAGGTCGTCACGAGTGGTCTCGACACGGCGAATCGCCGGCACGGCATCGAGAAAATTCATGGGTGCGTCCTTTCCCGGACTCATTCATCAGGCTCTTGGAACACCCGAAACCCCCAGTCTGTTCCCACCGAAGGCATTACTGTTCCCGTCAAACGCATTATAGGTGGCGCATCGAATGATTTCCGAGGCCATCGCCATGCCCGCAAAACTCTCCGTCAATCTCAATGCCATCGCCATGCTGCGCAACCGGCGCGACCTGCCGTGGCCCAGCGTCACCGGCCTCGGCCGCATTGCGCTCCAGGCCGGGGCGCACGGACTGACGGTGCATCCGCGCCCCGACGAGCGGCACACAAGACACTCCGACCTGCCCGAGATCCGATCGCTGATCGACGACGAGTTTCCGCGCGCCGAATTCAACATAGAGGGCTATCCGACCGAGGAGTTCCTGGCACTTGTGGAAAAGCATCAGCCCGAACAGGTGACGCTGGTGCCGGACGATCCGGCCCAGGCAACCTCCGATCACGGCTGGAACTTCGCGGCCCAGGCTGCGTTCCTTACTCCGGTCGTCAAACGGCTGAAGAAGGGAGGCTTTCGCGTGTCGCTGTTTGCCGATCCGGACCCCGGTTGCGTGGCTGCCGCGCGCGATACCGGGGCCGACCGTATCGAGCTCTACACGGGTCCGTATGGAAGCTGTCATTCGGATTCCGCCAAGGCGGCCAAGGAATTGGAAAGGCTAGGAAAAACCGCCGATGCAGCGTTTGCTGCCGGGCTTCAGGTCAATGCCGGGCATGATCTGGTGGTTAGCAATCTGCCCGCGCTTGCCAAGCGCATTCCGGCATTGGCCGAAGTGTCGATCGGACACGGGTTGACAGCCGATGCGTTGGAGTATGGCATGGCTGGCACGGTGGGACGATTTCTCAAGGCCTGCGGCTGGTAGGGGTTGAGCTTGGCATGGCAGGCATGGCAGCCATCGTGTGCAGTTGATATCGTATCGCAATATGCTTAGTGCACCGCACGCTTACCGGAGAGTGGTTCATGGCACTTGCCAGTAGCGGTAGCGACTCTGAAACCGGCGAGTCGGGCCATTCCGAGGTTGAGCAGCACAGCACCAAGGTTCTGATGCTGGGCGCTTTGGGTGTCGTGTATGGGGATATCGGCACCAGCCCGATCTATGCCTTTCGCGAGGCGCTTCACGCTTCTCCCGGCACGGATACGCGCGGTGATGTCTTGGGTGTCCTGTCGCTGATCGTCTGGGCGCTGACCATCATCGTGACCATAAAATATGTCGCCTTCGTGCTGCGCGCCGACAATAAGGGCGAGGGCGGTACGCTGTCTTTGATGTCGCTTGCACGCAGCGCCTATCCAAAAGGCGCGCGACTCATCCTCGGGATTGGGCTCTGCGGCGCGGCACTGTTCTTCGGTGACGCGATCATCACGCCCGCCATCTCCGTGCTGTCGGCGGTTGAAGGCCTGAAGGTTGTGACCCCGACATTGGAAGCCTATGTGGTGCCCATCACTTTGGTCATCCTGGCGATCTTGTTCTCGGTGCAACGGTTCGGCACCGGAAAGGTCGCGGCTGTGTTCGGTCCGGTGACGGCGTTTTGGTTCCTGGCCATTGGCGTCGCCGGCATCTATCACCTGATGGACGATCCGTCGGTCCTGCTGGCGGTCAATCCCTACTATGCGGTTGCCTATCTGGTTGGCACGCCGACAGCTGCGTTCGTCACCGTTGGCGCGGTATTCCTGGCGGTGACCGGGGCGGAGGCGCTTTATGTCGATCTCGGCCATTTCGGACGCAAGCCGATCGTGCTCGCCTGGCTAGCGATTGTGTTTCCCTGTCTGCTGCTCAACTATTTCGGGCAAGGTGCCTTTGTGCTCGCAAATGGTGGCAGGCCGACCAATCCGTTCTTCCAGATGCTGCCGGACTGGGCACTGATGCCGATGGTCGGTCTGGCCACGGCCGCGACCGTCATCGCCAGTCAGGCGGTGATTTCGGGCGCTTTTTCGCTGACTCGGCAAGCGGTTCAACTGAACCTTCTGCCGCGTATCGAGGTGCAGCACACGTCCGAAATGAAACTCGGACAAATCTATATGGCGCGCGTCAACCTGCTCATTGCGCTGGGGGTGATGCTGCTGGTCGTCGGCTTCGGCAGCTCAAGTTCGCTGGCCTCCGCTTACGGTATCTCCGTGACCGGTGAAATGCTGATGACGACGATCCTGCTGTTCGTAGTCATGCGCAAGCTGTGGAAATGGAGGCTGGCACTGGCGCTGGCACTGGCATTGCTGTTCGGCATCATCGATAGCGGCTTCTTCCTGGCGAATGTCGTGAAGATCTTCGAAGGCGGCTGGGTATCGATCACCGTTGCCTGCGTTATGGGGTTAGTCATGTCGACGTGGATACGCGGCAGCCGCTATCTGTTCGACAAGACCCGCCGCAACGAAATCCCGCTCGATTTCCTCGCCGGCAATCTGTTGAAGAAGAAACCGCAGCTGGTGTCCGGCACCGCCGTGTTCCTGACCAGCGATCCGCTCAGCGCGCCAACCGCGCTGATGCACAGCCTCAAGCACTACAAGGTGCTGCACGAGCAGAACGTCATCCTCTCGGTGGTGACGGCGCCGCAGCCCGTGGTGCCCGACAGCGACCGGGTCAAGATGGAGACGGTCAACGAGCTGTTCATGCGGGTAACGCTGACCTTCGGCTATATGGAGCAGCCCAACATCCCGCGTGCGCTGGCGATCTGCCGCAAGCAGGGCTGGAAGTTCGACATCATGACGACGTCGTTCTTCCTGTCGCGGCGCTCGCTCAAGGCCTCGCCCAATTCAGGCATGCCGGTGTGGCAGGACCGGTTGTTCATCGGCCTGGCGCGCACGGCGGCCGATGCGACGGAGTATTTCCAGATCCCGACCGGCCGTGTGGTGGAGATCGGAACCCAAGTAGCGATCTGATCGATGCCGGTGCGGACCGTCGTAGGGGTGCTGCCGGTAGCGTGGATCGATACAGAGAATGTCCGATAGTCGACGAGCCTCGCGTAGCAGACATGGCAGCCATTACCCCACGGCACTTGATATTGCATCGCAGCAAGCGTAGAGCACCGCGCGCTTATCGGAGTGTCGTCCATGGCCCTTACCAACACTGGTAGTGAGGCAGAACCCGTCGAACAATCGAGCCATCCAGAAGTCGAGCAGCACAGCACCAAGGTTCTGATGCTGGGTGCGCTCGGTGTCGTTTATGGTGATATCGGCACCAGCCCGATCTACGCCTTCCGCGAGGCGCTGGTGGCGTCGTCGGGCGGCAATGTCGCCCAGCGCGGCGATATTCTGGGCGTTCTGTCGCTGATCATCTGGTCGCTGACGATCATCGTCACCATCAAATACATCATGTTCGTGCTGCGCGCAGACAACCGCGGCGAGGGCGGCGTGCTGTCGCTGATGGCGCTGGCGCGCGGCAGTTTTCCGAAGCGCTCTGCGCTGTTGCTTGGCATCGGCATCGTCGGGGCCTCGCTTTTTTTCGGTGACGCCGTCATCACTCCGGCGATTTCGGTGCTGTCGGCGGTCGAGGGTATGAACGTCGTCACGCCGACCTTCCAGCCTTATGTCGTGCCATTGACGCTGGTCATCCTGGCGATCCTGTTTTCCGTGCAACGGTTCGGCACCGGCGGCGTCGCGCTGATCTTTGGCCCGATAACGGCGGTGTGGTTCCTGGCTATCGGCCTTTCCGGGCTCAACCACATCATCGCCGATCCGGAAATCCTGTGGGCGGTGAGCCCGCACTATATCGTCGCTTTCCTGATCAATTCGCCCGACGTGGCCTTCGTCACCATCGGAGCCATCTTCCTGGCCGTCACCGGCGCGGAAGCGCTTTATGCCGATCTTGGCCATTTCGGCCGCAAGCCGATCGTGCTGGCCTGGCTGGCGATCGTGTTTCCCTGTCTGCTGCTCAACTATGCCGGGCAAGGCGCCTTCGTGTTGGCCAAGAACGGCGTCGTCGGCCATCCGTTCTTCGAAATGAATCAGGGCTGGACGCTGATCCCGATGGTGGTGCTGGCCACGGCCGCGACCGTCATCGCCAGTCAGGCGGTGATTTCAGGCGCCTTCTCTCTGACCAGGCAGGCGGTGCAGCTCAACATGCTGCCGCGCCTCCAAATCTCGCACACGTCGGAGAGACAATCGGGCCAGATCTACATGCCGCGCGTCAATCTGCTGCTGGCGCTGGTGGTGATGATGCTGGTCGTCGGCTTCGGCGAGTCCAGCAAACTGGCCTCCGCCTACGGCATCTCGGTGACCGGCAACATGCTGGTGACGACCGTGCTGTTGTTTGTGGTCATGACGCGGATCTGGAGATGGCGGCTGTGGATGGCGGTTGCCATGACAGCGCTGTTCGGCTTCATCGACGTCGGTTTCTTTGCCTCCAACATCGTCAAGGTATTCGAGGGGGGCTGGGCTTCGCTGGCGGTGGCCTTCACCATCGTGCTGGGCATGTGGACCTGGGTGCGCGGCAGCCGCTATCTGTTCGACAAGACCCGCCGCAACGAAATCCCGCTCGATTTCCTCGCCGGCAATCTGTTGAAGAAGAAGCCGCAGCTGGTGTCCGGCACCGCCGTGTTCCTGACCAGCGATCCGCTCAGCGCGCCAACCGCGCTGATGCACAGCCTCAAGCACTACAAGGTGCTGCACGAGCAGAACGTCATCCTTTCGGTGGTGACGGCGCCGCAGCCGGTGGTGCCCGACAGCGACCGGGTCAAGATGGAGACGGTCAACGAGCTGTTCATGCGGGTGACGCTGACCTTCGGCTACATGGAGCAGCCCAACATCCCGCGTGCGCTGGCGATCTGCCGCAAGCAGGGCTGGAAGTTCGACATCATGACGACCTCGTTCTTCCTGTCGCGGCGCTCGCTCAAGGCCTCGCCCAATTCAGGCATGCCGGTGTGGCAGGACCGGTTGTTCATCGGCCTGGCACGCACGGCGGCCGACGCGACGGAGTATTTCCAGATCCCGACCGGTCGTGTCGTTGAGATCGGTACACAAGTAGCGATCTAAACAGGCGATTGCCAAACGGGCTGTGCCTGACAGCACAGCCCTGCCATACCGGTGAAAATGCCGCCTCAGCCCGCCAATGCGGTTTTGTTCGCCTCGAGAAATTGCTTCAACGTCTTTGGCGTCCTGCCGGAAAGCGTCTCGATCGCGTCGGTCACCATGGCGATGCGGCCGGCGCGCGTGTTGGCGTCGAAGGACACGACGACGTCAGCGAAGTCCTCGGGGACGCCTGCTGCCTTCACCCCTTCCGTCAAGGCTTCATCCGGAACCTGCACGACATTGAGCGGCTTGCCGGTGACCTCGCTCACCAGGGCGGCGATCTCGGCCGTGGTGTAGGCGTGCGGGCCGGTCAACGTGTAGGTCTTGCTTTCGTTTGAGGCGCCAACGAGGCCGGCGGCTATCGCTGCGGCCATGTCATCGCGTGCGCCGTGCGCAATGCGGCCTTCGCCGGCGGACGTATACCAGTGTCCCGAGGCGATCGCGTGCGGCAGGGCCATGAACAGGTTCTCCTGGTACCAGCCGTTGCGGAAGATCGTGTAGGGGATGCCACTCGCCTTGATCGCCTGCTCGGTGCCGTAGTGGTCGCCGGCAAACAGCACCGGCGACACCGGCTCCGGATTGGGCATCGAGGTGTAGAGCAGATGCGAAATGCCGGCGTTCTTGGCCGCTGCGACTGCATTTTTGTGCTGTTTCAGGCGCTTGCCGCTTTTGAGATCGAGATCGCCGGTCGAAATGATCAGCACCTTGTCGGCGCCCTTGAATGCGGTTTCCAGCGAGGCCGCGTCGTTGAAATCGGCGGCCCTGACGACAACGCCGCGCGCCGCTAAATCGGCCCCGTTTTCTGGATTGCGTGTGGTGGCGATGATCTTCGCCGGCGGAACTTTGTGCGTGTCCAAGAGATGGTTGATGACGCCGCGGCCAAGCTGGCCGGAGGCGCCGGTGACGAGAAGGGTTTCGGTCATGGGGGATCCTGACGTTGCGCCGCAAGGGCGGATCGAGTGCTAGTCTCCGAAAGAGACCAGCACTAAAATAGGAATTGACCCACCGCCGTAAAGAAGGCAGTTTTTCGGGAGGTAGGCACAGGCAGGGAACCAGCCATGGACGGCAAGGTCATCAATCTGAAATCGAAGATGGAGGTCTACAAGGCCATCTCCGGCGGCGGCAATTTCGCCAATTGTCCGGTTCGCGATGTCATCCAGGGCGTCAGCGGCAAATGGAGATCGCTGCTGATGATGGCGCTGGCTGAAAGACCCTATCGCTTCGGCGAGTTGAGGCGCCTGGTGCCCGATATTTCGCAACGCATGCTGACCCAGACGCTGCACGATTTGCAGCGCGATGGCTATGTCCATCGTGAGGTGTTCCCGACCAAACCACCGAGTGTTGAATACAGCCTGACCGATCTCGGGCGCTCGATGTTCGGCGCCTTTCATCAATTGATTCTGTGGGCCGAACTAAACCACGATGCGGTGCGAACAGCGCGCGCCGATTTTGATGCCGCCCAAGGTTGAGCCGGTCCGTCAGCCGGAGAAAGCCCGATCCGCAACCTGATTTCGTCCGGCCGCTGAAGGATTGTCCCGGCCATTCGGCTTTCCTCGCCTCGATGGTGGCTGGAACCGTGATCGATCCGTTCAGGCGGATCGGGCTTGCAGAGGCGAAGTGGCCGGATCGCTTCGGCCAATGAGGCTCGAAAGGTACGATCCCTTTGCCTGCAGGAACGCACCCAGGTCCCGCGGGTAGTCCGGTGCCACAGCGTGCTTGATCGACGCCCGTTCACTCAATGCCTTGCGCCAGGCCCGGACGAGCGGCTTGCCCTCCAGGATGCCGAAATCGCCGATCCGGTCGAAGGCATCGAAGTAACGGAAGATCGGGCCGTAGACGGCATCGACGAGCGAAAAGCGCTCACCCGCGAACCATGGTCCGTTCCGTATGCATTCCGCCAGCTCGGCCTCAACACGATCGAACATCGCTGACAATGAACCGGACTCGGCAAGGAAGCCGGCCTCGGTCGAGGCTGAATAGAACCGACCGATGGCGTTAAGGGTTGCCGAGCCGAATTCGATCCAGGCACGGTGTCGGGCGCGCGTATAGGGGTCGGTGGGGTGGAGGGGGCTGGCCTGAGTCTCTTCGAGGAATTCGAGGATGACAGCGGATTCGAAGATCACCGTTTCCTCGCCATTTCGCTGCACGCGCAGCAGCGGCACCTTGCCGAGCGGCGAGATCGCCCTGAACCAGTCCGGCTTGTTGGCGAGATCGATATCGACGCGCTCGAACGGCACGCCCTTTTCAGCCAGTGAAATCGCGGCGCGCTGCACATAGGGGCAGAGATGATGGCTGACGAGAATGAGCTTGTCGGGCATCTCACTCGCCCCAATGTCGGCGAGTTTGCAGGTTTCGTGTTTCATAGGATTGGCTTTCCATAGTTAATGCAGTTGCGTCTATCTAGATGCATACGCATCGATCGTCAAGCTTGATGCAATTGCATCTATTGCCTATGCTGGGCCATGACCGAGAAAGCCGCGCCTTCGCCCGAAGCCATCAAGGCCTGGGCCCGCCTGATGCGCGTTTCGCGCCAGCTGATGGAAAGCGCCGAAGAGGCGTTGAAGGCGGCTGGCCTGCCGCCGCTTGCCTGGTATGACGTGCTGCATGAACTCGCCGAGGCGGGCGAGGGCGGGGTGCGACCGTTTCAGCTGATCGAGCGCACTCTGTTCGCGCAATACAACATCTCCCGGCTGCTGGCGCGGCTCGAGGCCGATGGGCTTGTGGAGAAGCTGCCGGTGGCCGATGACGGTCGCGGCCAGACCATCCGCATCACGGCCAAGGGCCGCGAGACGCGTCGCCGGATGTGGGCTGTCTACGGACGGTCGATCGCCGAACTGGTTGGTGCCAAACTCTCGGCCGATGAGTTGACCATGGTCTCGGCACTGCTCGGACGGCTGCGTCATCCGCCCGTCGTGGACTGACGCCATGGCACCGAGCCGACCTGGCGAGGTCAGGCCAGATGGCTGCCCCAGAGAAACGCCAGCGTCGCCAGCACGCCAAGTGCGGTGCGAACCAGATGCAGATTGCCCCATTTGACGATCAGGGACCTGGCTTGAGGATTGGCGGCGCCTGCGTCCATCGCCCCCAGCACCCTGTTGGTCGGCATCATGGCGATCAGCGTCCATGGCCAGGGCAGGATGATCAATACGGCGCCAACCAGAAAGGCGAGACCGCCGGCCTGCCACCAGGCAACCAGACCGAGAACGCAGGCGACAATGGCAATCGACGCCTGCATGGCGGCGCCTCGTTTGTAGGAAGGCTGCCATTCCTGCAGCAGCGCCTTGTCATCGAGACGAAGCCGCGCCGGTTGCTCGGCGACGCTGACATAGATCGCAGCGCCGGAGAACGCGGCGGCAACCGTCAAGGCAAGCAACCCGATCAGCATCTTCTTTCCCGCGCAAGCCGTCCGGCGCTGATGCCGTCCAGACAGAAATAGGGCTTGCAAGGCTCAAAACAATACGCCATAGATTAGGCGAACCGTAACGTACGGTACGGCTGGTCGGGGATAACCGGCCAGCCTTGCCTTTGAGAGAAGAGCGTGTTGCACATCCTACCCGAGATCGACAACAGCCAAGCGCTGACCGAGCGGCAGAAGGCCGTTCTCGATGCGGCGTTGCGGCTGCTGGTCGAGGAGGGCGACCAGCTGACCATGACCGCCGTGGCGCGCCGTGCGAGTTGCTCCAAGGAAACGCTCTACAAATGGTTCGGCGATCGTGACGGGTTGCTGACGGCGACAGTGCAGTGGCAGGCCTCGAAAGTGCGGGTGGCGCCGGTCGACGGCAAGGGGCTCGATCTGGCCTCGCTGACGGCAAGCCTGGAACGCTTTGCTTCCGACTGGCTGAAGGTAATTTCGAGCGACACCTCGATCGCGCTCAATCGTGTGGCGGTCGGCCATGCCGGATCGGGAAAGGACAATCTCGGCGCCGTGGTGCTGGAGAATGGCCGTTTTGCGCTGGCCAAGCGGTTGAAGCCTGTCCTTGAGGCCGGCCGCCAGGCCGGGTGGCTCGACTTCGCGGATGCCGAAACGGCGTTCCGCACCTTTTTCGGGCTGGTCGCCCGTGACGTGCAGATACGTCTGCTGCTCGGCGACCGGCTGGAATTGACTGAGGCGGCGATCGGCGGCGATGCCGCGCGGGCGACGCAGCAGTTTCTCGCTCTTTTCGGAGCAAAAACCGGCCGCAAGGCTGATTCATAAAAACGGGAAGGAAGACAAAATGCGCGTCTATTACGATCGTGATGCCGATCTCAACCTGATCAAGGGCAAGAAGGTCGCCATCATCGGCTATGGCAGCCAGGGCAGGGCGCATGCGCTCAACCTCAAGGATTCCGGCGCCAAGGAGATCGCAATCGGCCTCAAGGCTGGCTCGGCGACCGCCAAGAAGGTGGAGGCCGATGGGCTCAAGGTGATGAGCGTGGCTGACGCCGCCAAATGGGCCGACCTGATGATGATGGCAACGCCTGACGAACTGCAGGCCGACATCTACAAGAACGAGATCGCGCCGAACATCCGCGACGGCGCCGCGATCGCTTTCGCACACGGCCTCAACGTGCATTTCGGCCTGATCGAGCCGAAGTCGACGGTCGACGTCGTCATGATCGCGCCCAAGGGTCCCGGCCATACAGTGCGCGGCGAATACCAGAAGGGCGGCGGCGTGCCCTGCCTGGTCGCCGTCAACCAGGACGCTTCGGGCAATGCGCTCGACCTGGCGCTGTCCTACGCCTGCGGGGTCGGCGGCGGCCGTTCGGGCATTATCGAGACCAATTTCCGCGAGGAATGCGAGACCGATCTGTTCGGCGAGCAGGTCGTGCTGTGCGGCGGCCTGGTCGAACTGATCCGCGCCGGCTTCGAGACGCTGGTGGAAGCCGGATACGCGCCGGAAATGGCCTATTTCGAGTGCCTGCACGAGGTCAAGCTGATCGTCGACCTGATCTATGAAGGCGGCATCGCCAACATGAACTACTCGATCTCGAACACTGCCGAATGGGGCGAATACGTCTCCGGTCCGCGCATCATTACCGCCGAGACCAAGGCCGAGATGAAGCGCGTGCTGAAGGACATCCAGACCGGCAAGTTCACATCGGAGTGGATGCAGGAATACCGCGCCGGCATGTCACGCTTCAAAGGCATCCGCCGCATGAACGACAGCCATCAGATCGAGGAAGTCGGCGCCAAGCTGCGCGCGATGATGCCCTGGATTTCGAAGAACAAGCTGGTCGACAAGGCGAAAAACTAAGCGAAATCAGCACATACAGCTGGAATCTGAAACGGCGCCTCGTGGCGCCGTTTCCTTATTCTGCCGGTAGGTCGGCTGCAGCTCAGCTATAGGGCGAGTAGCACTGCTGGCGCGGGCCGCTATAAGGCTGGAACGTGTTGTCGTAGGCGCGATACGACCGATAGCGGTTGTAGCACCATTGGACATGGGCGCTCGAAAGCCGTCCTGCGCGGTAATAATGGCGCGGCGCCGGCCTGACATAGTACCTGTCATAGTAGTTGTAGTTGTTGTACATGCTGCCGAGGCCGAGCCCCAGCCCAAGGCCCAGGATCGCGGCCGCTCCATCATCGTAATAGCGGCCGCCGCGATAATGGTGGCGACCGTGGCGCCAACGCCAGTCATCTCCGCCATTCCAGTTGCCGCGGTTCCATCCATTCCAGTTGCCGCGGTCCCAGTTGTCACGGTTCCAGTGGCGACGCCCATCATGGCGGCGCCACCTCCAATTATCACTGTAGAACGGACGGTTGTTGCCGCCCGCCCATTCCTCGCGGACCGGGGTGACCGCCGGTGCCGCGGTGCTGGTGGGAATCGACAGTGTCGGCTGTATGATCGGGCCGGCAGCGGACGGTGCCGTGGTGCCGGAGAGGATACTGAGCGCTACCAGTCCTGATGTTATCGTGGACGAAAAGAGCGAATTCATTGCACTCTCCAAGAAGTACAGGCCCCACGCCTACCCGAGGAATGGGCCTAATGTGGATGTTTGCATCTGAACGGCGGATGAACGGAAAGGTTCCGATCAACCATGGCGCGTATGCGCCCAGGACCAACCGGTCTCCACGGGTGGTCCTGCGGCCTTGTTTTCCGCAGCGCTTGCGGGCAAAGGTCATGGCATGTCGCTGCGCCTTGCCACTTTCAATGTCGAGAACCTGATGAACAGGTTCGATTTTTCCGGCTATCGCAACCAGCTCAACGAAGATCGAACGTTGGCGCTGTTCGATATCCAGAGCGAGGCGGAATACAAGATGCTGGAGCAGGCACGCGCCATCGCCCAGTCCGACGACACGCGCCAGTTGACGGCACTGGCGATCGCGGCCACCCGCGCCGACATTATCTGCATGCAGGAGGTCGACAATATCGAGGCGCTGAAGGCCTTCGAATACGGTTACCTGTTCAAGATGGTGGGACAAGGCTACCGGCAGAAATACATCACGTCGGGCAATGATTCGCGCGGCATCGACGTTGCCGTGATGATGCGCAACGAAACCGCGCACGGCCAGCCGATCGAATTCGTGCGCATGACCAGCCACGCCTATGTCACCTACGAGCAGTTCGGGCTGCACACGCCGGAGTTGGCGGCACTTGGCAACCAGGCCAATGAGCGCATCTTCCGGCGCGATTGCCTGGAGATCGACATCACGGTGGGCAGCGTGCCGCTGACGCTTTATCTCGTGCATTTCAAATCGATGGGCTCGCCGCGCAACGGGTTTGACGGGCGCGAGGCTACGATGCCGGTCCGCGTCGCCGAGGCGCAGGCCGTGCGGCGGATCATCGAGGAGCGCTTCGGCAAAGACCATGCCGCTGACAAGCGCTGGGCGATCTGTGGCGACATGAATGACTACCGGCAACGCGTGATGGTCGCCGGCGATGCGATCGACGGCTACCGCTTCGAGGTGGTCGACGAGAGCCTATCCTGCATCAACGTGCTGACGGCGGGCGGCTTCTGCGAAAATGTCGTCGAGCGGCGGCCCGAGATAGACCGCTGGAGTTTTTATCACACACGCGGACCGGAAGAGCGGCATCTGTGCCAGCTTGACTATATCCTGCTGTCGAAGGGGCTCTCCGCCAGCAACGCTACGGCTGTTCCCGACATCATCCGCAACGGCCAGCCCTGGCGCACGATTTTCCCACCCGGCCAGGAGGTGGATCGCTTTCCGCGCGCCGGCTGGGATCGTCCGAAGGCGTCGGACCATTGTCCGGTGGCCATCACCCTGGACATCGTTTGATGCGGCCATGAGTTTCGACCTGCCGCGCAATGTCATCCTGCCGGTCGACGCCGTCGACGTCAGGCTCGATCCCAGCCCACATCCCTTCGCCTGGGACAATGCAGGGGCCATCGCCGAGAACTGGCAGCACGAAATCGCCGCCAATCCGGCGCTGTTCGATGGCATAGTGGTGCTGCTGTCGCAACTCGCGTACCGCGACAACCGTCTCGTCGGCCGCTGCCATGCGGTCAATTACTCGACTTTCCTGCTGTGGCGAAAACGGCGTGAGAATTCGGGCGCCGAGCATGCCTATGCGCATGCCATGCTGGTGGCAGGCGACAACGCGCTGGTGGCGATCCGCATGGGACCGCACACGGTCAATGCCGGCCACGTCTATTTCGCCGCCGGCTCGTTCGAGCCGCTCGATTTTCGCGATGGGCTGGTCGATGTCGATTTCAACATGATCCGCGAGGTGCGCGAGGAAACCGGACTCGACCTGTCGAATGCCGAACGCGGCAAGCGCTACCACGCCCTGTCGACCAACAGCGGAACGGTGATCTTCCGCCGCTATCACGCGAAGGCGCCCGCCGATGAGATCGCGCGCCGCATCTCCGCCTTCGTCGCCACCGAAATCGATCCGGAGATCGAGGGACCGGTGATCATCCGTGATGCCGCCGACCTGCCGCAAGGGCTGTCGCCGCACATGAAGCCGCTGATTGATTGGCATTTTGCCGGCAGGGATTAGCGTTGCGTCTTGTCCTGCGCCTTGCGGTCGTTGCGGGCGGCGACGAAGAACAGGATTACGCCGATGCCCAGCAAGCCGCCCATCGCCATCCCCATGGTCTGGCCGACGACTGCCTGGAAATCTGGTGTGACGCGGTCGGGATTGGCCATGCCGTAGCGGGCGAGATACCAACAGATGCCTGCAAGGAAGGCCTCGATGATAACCATCGCCAGGATCAGGCGCGCCTTCTTGCTCATGTGCTATTCCTCCACCCAGGGTGAATTGCCTAGCATCGCGAATGGTGCGGCGACAGTGGCGGGGCGGGGTGGGAACGTCGAAGCCTGTGCAAAAGCGGGCCGGGCGCGGGGTGCGTTCCGATCGGGTTGCCCTATTCGTGCCTTAGCGCATCGATCGGATCGAGCCTGGCGCCGCGTAGCGCCGGGAAGAAGCCGAACACCATGCCGATCAGCGCCGAGAAGCCGACGGCGAGCAGGATGACCGCGGGGCTTGGCGCGAAGGGGATGGTCAGCGTCACCGCGGCGAGGCCGGCCAGCGCCAGGCCGATCAGGATGCCGATGATGCCGCCAAGCAGCGACAGCACCGTCGCCTCGACCAGGAACTGGATGAGGATGTGCTTTTCATGCGCGCCGATGGCCAGCCTGATGCCGATCTCGCGTGTACGCTCGGTGACCGAGACCAGCATGATGTTCATGATGCCGATGCCGCCGACCAGCAGGCTGACGCCGGCGACAGCACCCAGCATGCCGGTCATGGTGGTTGTGGCGCTGGCCATGGCGTCGGCGATCTGGGTCATGTCACGGATGGCGAAATCGCTCTCGCGGTCCGGCGTGATGCGGCGCGCGTCGCGCAAAATATCCTCGACGCGCGGCTGCAACTCGCTGGTCGGCGTGCGGTCGTCGGCGGCGATGTAGATGTTGTCGATGTCACGGTTGCCTGCGATGCGACGCTGATAGGCATGCAGCGGCATCAGGACGACGTTGTCCTGGTCCTGCCCGAAGCCGGTATAGCCCTTGGGCTCGAGCAGGCCGACGATCTTGCAGGAGGTGCGGTTGACGCGGATGATCTCGCCCTCGGGGTCGCCGGCGCCGAAGAATTGCTGGCGCACCGTCTCGCCGATCAGCACACGCCGGTGCCCGAGCGGGTCTCGGAATCGCTGAACGGCCGGCCGGACACCAGCTTCCAGTCGCGGGCGTCGAGATAGGCGCTGTCGGTGCCGGTGACGCCCGAGGTCAGGCTCTCGGTGCCGAAGATGACGCGGACCTGCTTTTGCGAGGCCGGTGAAATGGCGCGCGCACCGGTCAGATGCGCAACGAGCGCCGCCAGGTCCTTTTCGGCCAGCGGACGCACCACCTGGTCGAGCCCACCCGGGCCTCCGGGGCCGGCCGGACGGCCGGAGCGGACGACCAGCAGATTGCTGCCGAGCTTGGAGATGTCGGCCTTGACCTTTTCGGTGGTGCCAGAGCCGATGGTCAGCATCGCGATAACGGCGGCAACGCCGATGACGATACCGAGCAAGGTCAGGAATGAGCGCAGCACGTTGCGACGGATCGAGCGGAGCGAGAGACGGACGGTTTCCCAGATCATGGTTGTGCCACCTCGATCTTCATGGTGTCGGAGGCGACATGCCCGTCGAGGAAGCGAATTGTGCGTTCGGCATAGCCGGCGACGTCGGCCTCGTGGGTGACCATGGCGATGGTCAGGCCAAGCTCCTTGTTCAGCCGGGTCAGCAATTCCATGATCTCGTGCGTACGTGCGGTGTCGAGATTGCCGGTCGGCTCGTCGGCGACGAGCAGCGTCGGGCGGGTGACGATGGCGCGGGCGATCGCCACGCGCTGCTGCTGGCCACCGGAGAGTTCCGCCGGCGTGTGGTGCTCGCGGCCGACAAGGCCGACCTCTGCCAACGCCTGCATGGCAAGGTCGCGGCGTTCGCGGGCGGCGACGCCGCGATAGATCAGCGGCAGTTCGACATTTTCCGTCGCCGTGGTGCGGGCCAGCAGGTTGTAGCCCTGGAAGACGAAGCCGACATAGAGGTTGCGCAGCATGGCGCGGCGGTTGCGGTCGAGCCGCCCGGCGTCGATGGCCATGAAGGAATAGGTTCCGGCCGTCGGCGTGTCGAGGCAGCCGATGATGTTCATCGCAGTCGACTTGCCGGAGCCGGACGGCCCCATGATGGCGACGAATTCACCGCGGCGGATGGCAAGGTCGACGCCGGCCAGCGCATGCACCCTGGCCTCGCCCTGGCCATAGCTTTTCCAGACCTTGTCGAAGGTGATGAGGGTCGCGCCCGCGGCCACGGTGTCAGCTCCGCTGCTGCGACGCTGTGATGACTTGAGCGCCTTCGTCCAGGCCCGAAATGATCTCGGTCAGTTCGCCGTCGGTGGAGCCGATCTTGACGTTGACCGGGCGCGGACGCCCATTCTCCAGCACGTAGAGCGTGCGCGAGCCGTCGGTGGGCGGCGTCGGGGCTTGGCTCTGGCGATTGCCGCCGGGGCGACCCATGCGGCCGGTAAACAGATCGCTCAGGTTCCACGTGCGGGCGGCAGGCGCCGTGGGCCGATAGCGAAAGGCCGTGGCCGGCACGGTGAGCACGCCCTTGGCCTGTTTGGTGACGACCGAAACGGTGGCGGTCATGCCGGGTCGCAGCAACAACTCGTCGTTGTCGACTTCCAGCCGCGCGTTGTAGGTGACGACGCCGTCGGTGGTCACCGAGGCATAGGAAATGTCGCGGATCTCGGCATCGAATGGCCGATCCGGAAAGGCATCGACGGTGAAACGGGCATGCTGGCCTGTCTTGACCGCGCCGATGTCTGCCTCGTCGACCGCAGCCACCAGTTCCATGTTCCTGAGATCGGCGGCGAT
This sequence comes from Mesorhizobium sp. M0051, assembly GCF_040323235.1. NCBI lineage: Bacteria > Pseudomonadati > Pseudomonadota > Alphaproteobacteria > Hyphomicrobiales > Phyllobacteriaceae > Mesorhizobium > Mesorhizobium sp. M0051. The sequence continues at coordinate 60,909 of NZ_JAMYUT010000019.1, read as the reverse complement.
GATGAACAACACCGGCGCCTGCAGGGAGGAGGCGACCGTCTGGCCGGGATCGACCGAGCGCGTCAGCACGATGCCGTCGATCGGCGCATAGATCGTGCTGTTGGCAAGGTCGGTCTGCTGCGATTTCAGATCGGCATTGGCGATGGCGAGATTGGCGGTGGCGCTGTCGAGTGCCGCCTTGGAACGGTCGCGCGTCGCGGTCGCAGCTTCGAGCGACTGGTCGGTCGCCATGCCGCGCTTGGTCAAAGCCGCCGCGCGGACAAGCGCCTTTTCGTTTTCGGCGAGCGTTACCGTGGCGTCCTCGACATTGGCCGCCGCACCCTTGGCGGAGGCCTCAGCCCGTTCGATCTGGACCTGCAGCTTGGCGGTGTCGAGCGCTGCCAGCACGTCGCCCTTCCTGACCCGCTGGTTCTCCTCGACAGACACCGAACGGATGATGCCGGAGAGCTGGCTGGAAATGTCGACCTGGGTGAGCGGCTGCAGCGTGCCGGTCGCCGACACCGCGACGGTGAGGTCGGCCTTGGCGGCGGGCACCGTGGTGTAATCGATCCTGGCCGGCGTGCCGGCATACCACTGATAGGCGCCAAGCCCGCCGGCGAGCACGATCAGCGCCAGCAGGGCATAGAGCCAGCCGCGCCGGCGCGACTTGCGCAAACCTTGCTTGTCCAGCCCGAGCGCCGTCTCGATGGTGGTATCCGATTCCGTCTTTGGCAGATTGACAATCTGGTCCACGCTGGACCCCTATAATGCGCAATGTCCCGATCTGTGCACAGATCAGGCTTGATGGTTCGAATATCAAATTAAATTTCGCCCATGTTTGGATTGAGGCAGGAATGAAAACCCGGAATTACTTGCTTTACGATGTGTTTACGACGGAGCGACTGGCCGGCAATCCTTTGGCCGTCGTGCTGGACAGCAAGGGATTGGACACGGCCGCGATGCAGGCAATCGCCCGCGAATTCAACCTGTCGGAATCGGTTTTCGTGCTGCCGCCGAACAATCCCAAGCATAAAAACCGTATCCGTATCTTCACGCCCGACTATGAAATGCCGTTCGCTGGCCACCCAACAGTGGGTTCGGCGATAGCGCTGGCCGAACTGGCGGAAGAGGGCGGCGCTGGCATCTTCGTGCTGGAGGAAAACATCGGCCCGGTGCGTTGTGCAGTCAGCAAGCATGATGGAGCGACGTTTGCCGAGTTCGATCTGGCGAAGCTGCCGGAGCCGCTGAAGCTGGAGGCCGATCCGGAGGCTATCGGTGCGGCCCTTGGCCTGACGCCGCACGAAATCGGCTTCGAGAATCATCGCGTCGCGTTCTGGTCGGCGGGCGTGCCTTACGTCACCATTCCGGTTGCCAATCTCGAGGCGGCGGGGCGAATCCGGCTGGACAACCAGGCCTGGTCGGAACTGGCGCCGCGCAAGAGCGATTGGGCCTTCGCCAGCCCGTATGTCTATTGCCGCGAGACGGTGAACCACGAAAGCGCCTTCCATGTGCGCATGATCGTGCCCGGCACGCCATCGTATGAAGATCCGGCGACGGGTTCGGCGGCAGCGGCTTTTGCCGGCGCCATCATGCATTTCGACGCGCCGACCGACGGCATTTGGCAGCTGTGGATCGAGCAGGGGCTGGAGATGGGCAGGCCATCGCGAATTCGCCTCGAATTGAACGTGGAAGGCGGAAAACTGGCCTCCGCACGCATCGGCGGCAATGCCGTGAAGGTGGCGGAGGGCAAGCTGTTCGTTTGATCGCGATGGGCTGAAAGCGATTTGTCGGGAAATGACTCCGGCAGGGCTGGACATGACCGATGGTGGCGGCTATATGCCCGCCAACGCCGGTTTTTGCCGGCCGAGTGGGTGCGTAGCTCAGTTGGTAGAGCAGCTGACTCTTAATCAGCGGGTCCACAGTTCAATCCTGTGCGCACCCACCAAATTCTTCGAAAAATTGGTGGAAAGACCCTGAAAGCGAGACGCGTTTGACCGTGTCTCGGGCCAATGGTCTGGCCCCGATATTTAACCAGCAATGGTGGGCCTCAAGCGATCTGATCTAACCGCGTCGAGAAATGCGGCTCAGAAACCTGCCGAATCGAAATGCAATACTTTCTTTCGCGCTTGCAGTTTCGTTGACATCAGCTCCACCTTCCCCGCCTGAGAAATCGCTGATGAGCCACCAGAAGAAGACCAGGAAGACAACGAAAATGCCGGTATCGATCGGGCCATGACTTGAATAGCTGCTGTGACGGAGTACAGCGGCGACCGCCCCGGCGATAAACACTGCAGCTGCGGCAGGATGAAGTTTCTTCATCCGCAAGATATATTTGAGAATCCCGGCCATTGGAAGACGCCGGCGACACTACTGTTCCCTTGGCTTGTATGCCTTGAGCAGGGAAATCGACGATTACTTCTCCGAAACACCCGCCTCGGCAAAGCTCGCCATATGGGTATGGCACTCCAGCGCTGAACGGACGATGTTGACGGCCAGACACGCGCCGGAGCCTTCGCCGAGCCGCATGCCAAGGTCGAGCAGCGGCGGCAGGCCGAGCGCTTCGAGCAGGCCACGATGGCCCGATTCAGCCGAAACGTGCGCGGCGATCGTGTGGGCGAGCCCCGTCGGATGCAGCTTTGCCAGTGGGGCCGCGGCGGCGGTGCAGACGAAGCCGTCGAGCAGCACGGGTATGCCCAGATGGCGGGCGGCCAGCGTGGCGCCGAAAATGGCGGCGAGTTCGCGTCCGCCAAGATTGGCTGCGACGTTTAGTGGGTCGGAAAGAGAATCGGCGTGGCGCTTCAGGCCGGTTTCGATGGCGACCACCTTGCGCCTCAGGCCGGCGTCGTCGACGCCGGTACCGCGCCCGGTCCATTTTTCAGCACCACCGCCGAACAGCGCGGCTGAAATGGCGGCGGCCGGCGTGGTGTTGCCGATGCCCATTTCGCCGAAGCAGACGAGGTCGAGGTCTTTGGTCATCGCGTCGTAGCCGGCCGACACGGCGGCGAGGAAGGCTTTCTCATCCATCGCCGGCATTTGAGTGAAGTCGCCGGTCGGCTGGTCGAGATCGAGCGGAATGACGTCGAGTTCGGCGCCAGCCATGCGGGCGAGCTGGTTGATGGCGGCACCGCCACCGGCGAAGTTCGCCACCATCTGCACGGTGACCTCGGAAGGATAGGCCGACACGCCTTGCGCGGTGACGCCATGGTTGCCGGCGAAGACGAAAACCTTGACGCGATCGAGTTTTGGCATGTCGCGGCTCTGCCAGCGCGCCAGCCATGCAGCGATCGTCTCCAGCCGGCCGAGGCTGCCTTGCGGCTTGGTCAGGGTGTCCTGGCGGCGCGCAACGGCATTGGCCGCGGCGTCGCTGCCAGCCGGCAGCTCGAGGCAAGCGGCGCGCAGTCCATCGAGTGATTTGAAGGGCATGGGGGCAAAGTCTCCAAAAGAGAATCAGGTCAAAGGGAATCAGGAAAGGGCTACTGAAGCGACGAGAAGCACCGCGATTTCGCTCGCCTGCTGCAAGGCACCGATCGTGTCGCCGGTCTGGCCACCGATCTGGTTGAGGCAAAGGGCGCAGAACGCGGCAAACAAAAGGCCGAGCAGGATGAGCGCAAAAACGGCGCCTCCCAGCCCGAGCAGGAGCAGCGGGATCGCACCGACCACGGCGCCGGCCATGGCGGCTTCCCGCGAGACGGCGCCGGCGTCGGCCGACAGGCCATCGGCCCGGGCCGGCGGCAAGAAATGCATGAAGGCGCCGAGCAGACCGCGCGAGGCCGCGTGTGCGGCCACGAGGGCGAAGAGCGCCTGTGTGGGGTCGACGAGTTGCGAAAGGACGCTCCAGCGGATCAGCAGCGACAGAGCCAGCGCCGCAGCACCATAGGCGCCGATGCGGCTGTCGCGCATGATCTCGAGTTTTTTGCCGCGCGACTTGCCGCCGCCAAAGCCGTCGGCAACATCGGACAGCCCGTCCTCATGCAGGCAGCCGGTGGTGAGCAGGGTAGCCGCAAGGGCAAGGGCGGCCGCCGGAGCTATGGCAAGGCCAAACCGTTCCGCCGTGGCAAAGACGATGGCGCCGATCAGGCCGACGACGAGGCCGGTGACCGGTGCGGCCCAGATCGCTGCGGCAAGGCTGCGGCCGCGAAAATCGAACACGGGCAGCGGCAGACGGGTGAAGAAGACCAGGCAAAGCGCGATGTCGTCGAGGACCTGCCGAGGCGACAGACTGATGTTTCGGAGCCTCATGCTCTAGCCCTTCGCTATGGCGTGGAAGAAGGTACCGCTGACATGGCCCCGCCGATAGCCCGAGGCGCCGATCGGATTGCCCTGGCCGTCGGCAAGGTCGGCCAACGGCTCGTCATTACCGATGGCGGTCATTTGCGCATAGTGGAATTCGTGGCCGCGGATCAGCGCGCCAGCTGAGCCCAGCGGACAATCGGCACGCAACCGGGCCTCGCGGTAGCCGAGGTTCATCTTGCGCTTGGCAAAGCTGGTGGAATGGCCGAGCAGGCCAAGCATCGCATGCGTTTCGCCGGAGGCGGCCTCGAGCGCTTCGCCAAGCACCATGAAGCCGCCGCACTCGCCATGGATGGGCTTCGTCGCGGCGAATCTTGCCATTCCGGCGCGGAAATTTGCGGCGGCTACGAGCCGGCCGGCGTGAAGCTCGGGATAGCCGCCGGGCAGCCAGCAGACGTCGCAATCTTCATCGGGTGCCTCGTCGGCGAGCGGAGAGAACGGGACGATTTCGGCACCCGACTTGCGCCAGTAGGCGGCGACATGCGGATAGAGGAAGGTGAAGGCGGCATCTTCGGCCAGCGCAATGCGTTGACCGGGCGGTGCCAGCGCGTCGGCGAAGCCGCCGGGCGCCGGGGTAAGGGGTGTCGCCAGGGCCATAATGGCGTCGAGGTCGAGCGATTTTTCCGCCATGTCGGCAAGCCGGTCGAGATGTGCCATCAGGTCGTCATATTCACCGGCCTGCACAAGACCGAGATGGCGCTCAGGCAGGTTGAGGGTCGGATCGCGCAGGATAGCGCCGACGACCGGCAGGCCGATCGCCTCGATGGCATCGCCGGACAGCCGGCGGTGCCGCTCGCTGCCCAGCCGGTTGAGCACGACGCCGGCCATGCGCACGTCCGCATCATAGGTGGCAAAGCCCTTGGCGACGGCGGCCGCGGTGGTCGACTGGCCGGACACATCGAGCACCAGCAGCACCGGCAGGCCGTAGAGCCGCGCCAGGTCGGCTGCCGAACCGCTGCGCCCCTGCGAAGCCGGAATGCCGTCGAACAGTCCCATGGCGCTTTCGAGGATGACGAAATCGGTGTCGTCGGCTGCCTGCGCTGCCAATGCGTTGAGCAGCGACGGCGGCATCGCCCAGCTGTCGAGATTGACGCCGGAAAGCCCGGTGGCTGCGGTGTGGAAGCCTGGGTCGATATAGTCGGGACCGGATTTGGCGCCCCGCACCTTCAGCCCGCGCCGGGTGAGCGCGCGCAGGATGCCGATGGTGACGCTGGTCTTGCCAGAGCCCGAGCGCGGCGCGCCGATGATGATGGCGCGAGCCGTCATGCGTTCCCCGCCAGTGCCGCGCGCATGGCGACGATGCCGCCGACGACGATCAGCGCCGGCGAGGCAAGGCCGGCGGCAGCGGCTTCCTCGGCAATGGTGGCCAGCGTGGCGACGACCGTCCGCTCCTGCGGTGTCGTTGCGGCGACGATCACCGCCGCCGGCGTCGACGGCGCCAGCCCGCCATCGAGCAGCGCCGCGGCGATCAGCGGCAGATTGGCCATGCCCATATAGACGACGACAGGCTGGCCGGTGCGGGCGATTGCCGCCCAGTCGAGATCGTCATCGGTGCCGGCGGCATGGCCGGTGGCCAGGATCACGGCCTTGTTGATGCCGCGCATGGTGGCCGGGATGCCGGTGGCGGCCAGCGCGCTGAGCCCCGAGGTCAGGCCGGGCAGGACGCGAAACGGGATAGCTTCCCGCGCGAGCGCCAGAGCCTCTTCGCCGCCACGGCCGAAAATATAGGGATCGCCGCCCTTCAGCCTGACGACGCGACGGCCAGCGCGCGCCAGCCGCACCAAGAGGGCGGTGATGTCGTCCTGTTTCATCGACGGCTTGCCGCCGCGCTTGCCGGCAAAGAAAAGCTCGGCATTTTCGGCAACGGCGACGACATCTGGTGAGACCAGCGCGTCGTAGACCAGGGCATCCGCCTCGGCCAACGCCGCCAGCACTTCCAGCGTCAGGCAGCCAGGGTCGCCGGGACCGGCCCCGGCCAGCCAGACATGGCCTGGCTCGAGCCGGCGCGGTTTGAAATTCAGCCGCGACAAGGCTTTTTCGAGCGTGGCATTCTCGCCGGTATCTTTGGTGCTGCCGCTCACAATCCGTCCCGCCCGCGAAAACGCCGCTGATAGTGCGCGTCGTACAATGAACTTTCGCCAAAACCTTCCGCTGCCAGCGAACGGCCGACGAAGATGATTGCCGTACGCTCCATTGGGTCGGCGGCGAGCTGCGCTTCGATGGTCGCCAGCGTGGCGGTCAGCACGCGTTCGTCCGGCCAGGAGGCGCGGAAGACGATCGCTACCGGGCAGTCGCCGCCATAATGCGGCGTCAGCTCCGCGACGACGCGGTCGATGGCGTGGATAGCCAGATGAATGGCGAGCGTGGCGCCGGTGCGGCCGAAGCCCGCCAGCGTCTCGCCGGGCGGCATTTTTGAGGCGCGGCCGGAGACGCGAGTCAGCACCAGGCTTTGCGCAACTTCGGGAATGGTCAGTTCGCGGCGAAGTGCTGCGGCAGCGGCGGCGAAGGAGGGGACGCCCGGTGTCAGCGTGTAGGGGATGCCATGCTTTTCCAGCCGGCGGATCTGCTCGGCAACGGCGCTCCACACCGACAGGTCGCCGGAATGCAGGCGGGCGACATCATGGCCGGTATTATGGGCGTCCAGAAATGCGGCCTCGATCTCATCAAGCGACATCGGCGCGGTGTCGATCAGTTTTGTCCCCGGCGCGCAGTGCTGCAAAAGCTCGGGCGCCACGATTGAACCGGCATGGAGGCAGACCGGGCATCTGGCCAGAAGCCTTGCGCCACGCAGTGTGATGAGGTCGGCGGCGCCCGGGCCGGCACCGATGAAATGAACGGTCATGGCGCGTCTCCGCTGATGGCGATGGCGCAAGTGACCGGGCCGAGCACCGTGCGGGGGCCAAGCAGTCTGGCGCCTTTGCCGGCGACGGCAAGGGCGGATGCCTCGGAAACCGATGGCGTGCCGGCCAGATCCTGCGAGAGGTCGGAATGGCTGAGCGTTTCCGGCGAGGCGGCCTGGAGCGCTGAGTCATCGACGACGATGACTGGAAGACGCAGCGCGCGGCCAGCGGCAGGGATGGCTTCTTCATCCTTCTTCAGCGTGGCAGTCGCCAGCGCCGAAAGAGCCGTCATCGCCAGCCCATGCGCTTCCAGGGCGGTTTCTATCGCGGCAAGCACGTCCTCGACGCGTACACCTTTTCGGCTGCCGATGCCCGCGACCATCATGGCTTCACCCAACTCCATTGGGTGACCGGCATGGCCGGCCGCCATGCCTGCATCGATCCGACGGGCGAAGCGCGGGATATGGCGATCCGGGTAAGGTCGCCGCCGAGCTTTGTATGCTGGGCAAGAAGCAGGGCTTCCATCTCCAGCGTCACCGCATTGGCAACGAGGCGGCCGCCGGCGCGCAAGGCCTTGATGGCGGCGTTCAAGACGCCGGTGTCGCTGCCGCCACCGCCGATGAAGATCGCGTCAGGTGTCTCCAGCCTGGCAAGCGCCTTGGGCGCGCTGCCTTCCACCACGACAAGGCCGGGAACGCCACAGGCGGTCGCGTTGCGGCCGATGCGGGCGGCGCGGATCGGGTCGGCCTCGATGGCGATGGCGCGCATCGAGGGGTGGGCCAGCATCCATTCGATGCCGATGGAACCGGAGCCGGCGCCGATGTCCCACAGCAATTCGCTACGCCTCGGCGCCAGAGCCGACAGGGTGACGGCACGGATTTCGCGCTTGGTGATCTGGCCGTCATGGTCGAACAGATGATCGGCAAGGCCTGATGTGAGCGGCAGCACGCGCGCTTGCGGGCTAGGATCAATCTCGATAGCCAGCACGTTGAGTGGATTGATGTTTTCGAGGTCGAAGGCGTCGGCGCGGGCCGTGCGCCAATTCTCGTTTGGCCCGCCCAGCGCCTCCAGGACAGTCAGCGGCGAGGCACCGAAGTCGAGTTCGGTGAGCAGGCGAGCGATTGCCGCAGGGGCTTCGGCATCCGAGGTCAGCGCCAGGATGCGGGCGTCCGGCTGCAGCAGCGGCCGGATCAGGTCGATCGGTCGGCCATGCAGCGACACGGTCTCGATGTCCTGCAGCGCCCAGCCAAGCCTGGCGGCCGCCAGTGAAACGGCCGACGGGGCGGGAATGACATGCATCTCTTGGGGCTTGACCTTGCGGGCGAGGGTGGCGCCGACGCCGTGGAAGAAGGGGTCGCCGGAGGCGAGCACGCAGACGTTTTTGCCGGCAAGCGCCAGCACGTCGGCCATCTCGGCATCGAATGGAACCGGCCAGGGGCGCGCTTCGCCCTTGGCGAAGGATGCGACCAACGCCAGGTGCCGCTTGCCGCCGAAGATGATCTCCGCCTGCGCAATCCGCTGCTTGGCCTCGTCGCCGAGACCCGCTAAACCGTCCTCGCCGATACCGACGATGGTGAGCCATCGTGAGTTGACCCTGGCACCGTGCGGACGCTCAGCAGGCATGATGACCCACCGTATTCTGATCCTCGGCGGCACCGCTGAAGCCCGGCAACTGGCCGGAAAACTGGCGGCGCGTGCCTCGGTCACGCTGTCGCTGGCTGGCCGTACCGAGAGCCCTGTCGAACAGGGCGTGCCGGTGCGAACCGGAGGCTTTGGCGGTGCCGATGGATTGGCCGCCTATCTCAGGGAGATGCGCGTCGACCTGATGATCGACGCCACGCATCCTTATGCGGCGCAGATCTCCGCCAATGCCGCGCAAGCCGCACGCGCGTCCGGCGTGCCGATCCTTGCCCTGCGACGCCCTGGCTGGGAGCCTGTCGAAGGCGACCGTTGGACGCTGGTCGATACGTTTGGCGATGCCGCGCAGGCGCTTGGGCCGTTGCCGCGCCGTGTCTTCCTTGCGCTCGGCCGGCAAGAGGTTGCGGTTTTCGAAGCCGCGCCCCAGCACCACTATCTCATTCGCAGTGTCGATCCGGTCGAGCCCACGTTGGCCGTGCCTGATGCCGAATATCTGTTGGCCCGTGGCCCGTTTCGCGAGCCCGATGAGCGCGCGCTGCTCGAAAAGCATCGCATCGAAGTCGTCGTGTCCAAGAACAGCGGCGGCGCGGCCACATACGGCAAGATCGCTGCGGCGCGGGCGCTTGGCCTCGACGTGGTCATGGTCCGACGGCCTGATCTGCCGGATGTCCCTTCGGCTGAAACCGTCGAAGCGCTGACCGCCATTGTTGATCAATTTGGGGTCGATCATTTTGTCGAGCCCGCTGCCGAACGCGGCGTGTAGACCAGCGCCGGCTTCTCCGCGCGCCTGATGATCCGGGTTTCCGGCGAACCGATGATGATGCAGGTCGCCATGTCGGCCTTTTCAGCTTCGACATCGGCCAGCAGGTAGACCTCGATACGCTCGTCCGGGCGGCCGGCGGCGCGGCCGAAAATCACTGGCGTGGTGCCGGGCAGGATCGCGGTCAGGCATTCAAAGGCGCGGCCGAGCTGCCAGGGCCGCGCCTTGCTGATCGGGTTGTAGAGCGCGATGACGAAGCCGGCACCGGCCGCCGCCAGCAGGCGCAGCTCGATCAGCTCCCACGGCTTCAGATTGTCGGACAGCGAGATGGCACAGAAATCATGGCCGAGCGGGGCGCCGATACGGGCGGCAACCGCGAGCATGGCGGTGATGCCGGGCACGACGGCGACATCGACCGCGCGCCATTCGGCCGGGCCAGCCTCGATCGCCTCGCAGACGGCCGCCGCCATGGCGAACACACCGGGATCGCCGCCGGAGACGACCGCAACATCGTGGCCCTCGGCGGCTTTGACCAATGCATCCTTGGAGCGGGCGAGCTCCTCGCGATTGTCGGAAGCGACGCGGGTCTGATCCGAGCGCAGTTCCAGCCGGTCGAGATAGGGTTTGTAGCCGTAAAAGAATTTGGCCTCGGCGACAGCGCGGCTGGCTTCCGGCGTGACCTGATCGGCATTGCCGGGGCCAAGGCCGATGACGGTGAGACGGCCACTCATGCTTTGCCTCCCAGGGCGCCGGGGCGGCCGGACCAGCCGGCGACCAGCACGATGGCGAAGTAGGGCGCCTTGTCATCCTGCTTGTCGGCAAGCTTCATGGACACACTGCCAGCCATGGTGCCGCGCTCCACGTAGACGGCGCGCGTCAGCTTGCCGGTAGCTTCCAGAGCCCGCCTGATCTTGGGCAGGTTGCGGCCGACCTTCATGATGACGGCGGCATCTGTGTCGGCCAGCCGGCGTGTCAGCTCGAACTCGCTCATCGTGCCCGGCAGAACCGTCAGCACATCATCGCCCTGGACGATCGGGACACCAGTCTGCGACCAGCAGCCGGACATGGCGGTGACGCCAGGAATGACCTCGGTTGGAAAGCGATGGGCGAGCCGCACATGCAGATGCATGTATGAGCCGTAGAAAAGTGGGTCGCCCTCTGACAGCACGGCAACCATCCTGCCTGCCTGAAGGTGTTCGGCGACCTTCTCGGCCGAGTCCTCGTAGAATGCCGTGATCTGCGACCGATAGTCGTCGTGATCCTTGTCGATCTCTATGGTGACGGGATAGAGCAGCGGCAATTCCGTCATCTCGGGCCGGAACTGCGCTTCGACGATGGCGCGTGCGTTGCTGTTGTTGCCGCGCTTGGCGAAGTACGCCACGACATCCGCCTCGGCCAAGACCCGCGCGGCCTTTAGCGTCAGCAGCTCAGGGTCGCCGGGACCGGTGCCGACGCCAACGAGACGACCTTTTGGGAGTGCGTTCACAGGCCCGGCCTCGCCAACGCATTGACCGCCGCGGCGGTCACGGCGCTGCCGCCGAGCCTGCCGCGAACAATGGCGTATGGCACGCCATAGGAATTCTCGGCCAAAGCATCCTTGGATTCGGCCGCACCAACGAAGCCGACCGGCATGCCGATGATGGCCGCCGGCTTCGGCGCGCCGTCGCGCAGTTTTTCCAGCAAATAGAACAGCGCGGTCGGCGCATTGCCGATGGCGACCACTGACCCCGCCATGCGCTCGCCCCACAGGTCGATCGCGGCGGCGGAACGGGTGTTGCCGATCGCTTTGGCGATGTCGGGCGTGCGCGGGTCACGCAAGGTGCAGATCACCTCGTTGCCGGCCGGCAACCGGGCGCGGGTAACGCCATGCGAGACCATTTCCGCGTCGCAGAAAATCTGCGCGCCCGCCGCCAAAGCGGCGCGCGCGGCGGCAACGAAATCCGTGGAGAACACAAAACGACCTGATGCTTCGACCTGGCCGCAGGCATGGATCATGCGGACGGCGACATCGGCCTCGGCTTCGGAGAAGCGCGACAGATCAGCCTCGGCGCGGATGATCGCGAAGGAGCGCTCGTATATCGCCGTGCCGTCATGGATATAGTCGTAGGCGGCCATGCTCATTCCTGTTGGTAAGTTCGGGCCTGTCGGTAAGCCTCGGCGATAGCGGCCGGCCCGAGCCTTGTCAGGCAAGCAGCGGCGGTCTCGCCTTGATATCGTGCGCTGCGGATCATTGCCGCGACGCGGCTGATGCCGCGCGCGGCGTCATAGCCCGGCCTGTAGCCGGCAGGAAGAGCCTTTGCCGTCGCGTTCACGACAAGTCCGGCTCCGTTTTCGCCGCCGACCAGAGTGAGGGCTGCCTTGCCTGCGTGGGCGCAGCCCTTGGCGCAGCCTGAAATATGCAGTGTGAAGTCGAGAATGTCGGCGTTTTCGGCGGCGATCGTCTCGGCGATGTCGCGCGTGGCGATCCGGCCGGAGGCGCAGGCCGGCGTGCCAGGACAAGCGGCAATGCGGGTGCGCGGGTCGGCGGGGGAAGTAACGAAGCCGAGGGTGGCGGCGGTGTCTTGGAGGGGCTGGCTGGCGGCTGTTGGTTGGCCGAGGAGAAGCAGGGCGCGGCCGGGGGCGAGGCGGATTTCGGTTGTGCCGAGGGTGAGGGCGTTTTGGGCAAGGGTGATGATCTTGTCGGCTGGCATGCTGCCGTAGGGGAGGCCGATGCCGAGGGCGATGGCGTGGCTTAAGTTGAAGAAGCCAATTGGCCGGCGAGAGTGCTCTACGGCGCCCCCCTCTGTCCTGCCGGACATCTCCCCCTCAAGGGGGGAGATCGCGCTCCCGTCTTTGCTTTCGCCAATCACCAATGTTGAACTGCGGGCGCGGACAGCGAAGCTGCTAATCTCCCCCCTTGAGGGGGAGATGTCCGGCAGGACAGAGGGGGGCGCCATAGAATGCCAACCTGCGAGAGAAGCCAACTGCCTCTCCGACAAATCCCTCGCGCGCGCCTCGCGGCCTTTCTCGGCAACCATCCTGAGCACGGCAACAGCAATATCGTGTGCCGTATCATCTTCCACCGCGACAAGCCGCTTCGCATTCTGCCCATCGCCCGCGACAGACACCTGCCAGCGAACTCCCGCATCGGTCCGCATCGCAACAAGCCTGACGTCGGCCGTCACCGCATTCAGCGTCAGTTGTCCGCCGCCATCCACGACAACCGAAATCTTCGGGCCGAGCCGTTGCGTCAGCCCGGCCTCTTCGACCGCTGCCCTGATCCGTTGCGCCAATGGCAGGGGATCGGCGATCTCCTGAGGATCGATGCCGGCCAACGGCCCGGTCTCGACCGGCACGCCGGTGCGCACCGCGATTCCCAGCGCATCGACCTCCGCCGCCAGCACGGTTGCGCTTTCCGCCGTCAGGCCGCGTATCTGCAGGCTGCCGCGCGCGGTAACTTCCATGATGCCATTGCCAAGCCGCAATGCGGATTCGGCCAGTCCGATCAAAAACTTCGGCGACAATCCTCCCGCGACCGGGTTGAGCCGCACCAACAAGCCGTCGCCGGTCTGCATAGGTGCCGACAGAGCTGGGCAGGCGCCACGACGTGAGAAGGCGTTCATGCCGCCACCCCAAGCGCTTCCGCCTCGGCAATCAGGGCCGTGAGATCGTCGTCTATGGAATTGCGCAAGGGATGCCAGAGGCCACGCCGGCGCGCCGACAGCAAGCGCTCGGCGATGACTTTTGCGGCGGCGGGGTTCTCGCGCAGGATGAAAGCGCGGACGGCTGGATCGCCGACATACGCATCATGAACGGCCTCGATCAGCGTTCCCGATATGGCATGAGTGGTTTCGGCGAAGCCGACCAGCCGGTCGACGGTCTCGGCGAATTCGGAGGCGCCACGCGGGCCGTGGCGCATCTGGCCCGATATGAAGCGCGGATTGACGGCGCGGGCGCGCACGACGCGGGCCACCGCCTCGCCAACCGAGCGCGGCTTCGGTTTTTGCGGGTCCGTGGTGTCGAGCACGATGACGTCGGCGTTCCTGCCCAACGTTGCGAGGGCTGCCGAAAAGCCGCCGATGAAGGCGACATCGGCGGAGCCTTCGAGAATGTCGCGGCCTGGATCGTCGCCGGTGTGGACGAGAAGATCCGCTTCGGCGATGCGACCCTCGAAGGCGCCAGGGGCCGAGATGCCTTCGCCCTCGGCGCCGCCATAGGCATGCGAGGTCGCGTCGAGATAGGCGCGGCCGACCTCTTCGCGCACTCCCCAATCGCCGGAGGACAAAAGATCCTCGACGCCGGCGCCATAGGTGCCGGGCGAGGTGCCGAAAATGCGTGGGCTGACCTTGCCATCGGCGCGGGTCCTCGCCGCGAGCGGGTTTTCCGAATCCTCCTCGTCACGCGCGGCAACGGCGTTGGCGGCGGCATCGATCAGTGCGATCTGGGTCGGGAACATGTCGCGAAACAGGCCTGATATGCGCCAGGTGACGTCGACACGTGGGCGGCCAAGCGTGGCCGGCGGCAGCACTTCGATGCCGGTGATACGGCCGGTCGCAGGGTCCCATTGCGGCCGGCAGCCCATCAGCGCCAGCCCTTGCGCGATCTCCTCGCCGCCGGTGCGCAGCGAAGCCGAGCCCCAGAGATCGATGACCAGCGAGCGCGGCCAGTCGCCATGCGATTGCATGTAACCGCGTACTACCTCCTCCGCTGCCGCTCGGCCCAGATCATAGGCGGTCGGCGTCGGCATGGTGCGCGGGTCCGACGTGAACAGGTTGCGGCCGGTGGGCAAGACGTCCGAGCGTCCCCGCGCGGGCGCGCCGGCCGGACCGGCCTTGACGTGGCGGCCATCGAGCGCCGCTAGCAATGCCGCCTTCTCCGCGTCAGCACTTTGGCGGCGCATGGCGTCGGGCTCGTCCTCGGGGGCGCGGCCGTAGATGTGCAGCCCGTCCTTGATGGCGAAATCCTTGAGGTCGCAGAGCCAGGCGTCAATGCGGCGCAGCGCTTCGTCGGGCGCGTCGGTCGTTGCGACGCCGGCTTCGGAGGCGAGGCCGGTCTTCTGCGCGGCGTCGACGATCAGCTTGGCCAGGCGGTCACGGCGGCGGCGGTCGAGCCCGTCGGCCTGGGCATATTCGTCGACCAACCGCTCGAGCTTATGTTGATTCTCGTCCAGCCCGGCACCGGTCAGTGGCGGCGGCAGATGGCCAAGGGTGACGGCGGCAATGCGCCGCTTGGCCTGTGCCGCTTCGCCGGGGTTGGAGACGATGAACGGATAGATGACGGGCAAGGGACCGGTGACGATCTCGGGAAAGCAGTTTTCCGACAGGGCAACCGTCTTGCCCGGCAGCCATTCCAGCGTGCCATGCGCGCCGACATGGACCAGCGCATGAACGCCGAGCGATTTGCGCAGCCACAAGCCGAAGGCGATCAGAGCATGGCGCGGCGGGAGCGTCGGGTCGTGATAGTCGGCGCGGCGGTCGGTCGAGCGGCCACGGTCGGGGGCGAGTGCCACGGTAATGTTGCCGAAGGTGGCGGCACGGAAGGGGAATTTGGCGAAGGTAGGCGCCTGAGCACCCCCCTCTGTCCTGCCGGACATCTCCCCCGCAAGGGGGGAGATTGACCTGTCATCTGCGCTTTCGCTAATCTCAAACGTTGGAGGAGAGGTGCAGGCGACGGCACTGCCAATCTCCCCCCTTGCGGGGGAGATGTCCGGCAGGACAGAGGGGGGTGCCTCACACCAACCTGTCTCGCCTTCTGCCTTCCCCCAAGCCGCCTCCATGGCAGCGACAGCCGCAGCCGGCAGGCTCTTGGAGAAGTCCAGATAATCCTCCAGCCCCAGCCCATCTTTGCTACCTTCAAGAAGCCCTAGCAACCCACGCGGCGTCTCCGGAATTCCGTCAACTCCATAGCCCTGTTCTTTGAGGTCATGCAGCATCGCCAACACGCTGGACGGCACGTCGAGGCCGACGGCGTAGCCGGTGCGGCCGGGGGCGCTCGGATAATCCGGGATCAGGACGGCGAGCTTGCGCCCGGCGCGTGGCGTCTGCTGCAGGCGGATGAAGGCCGCGACGCGGTCCGCGACTTGCGCCACACGATCCGCTTCAGGCCGGTTGGCGAAGGCGCGATGGCCAAGCGCGGGATCGATCTCGCTTTCGCCCTTGAAGGAAATGGCGCCGGCGAGGATGCGGCCGTCGAGCTCGGGCAGCACGACATGCATGGCAAGGTCGGCGGGGGCGAGGCCGCGCTGGTTGTTCTGCCAGATGTCGCGTCGGGTGGTGGCGACGATGACCTGGAAGACGGGCACGCCGGCGCGGTCGAACAGGGTTTCGATGCCGGGCTCCGCGCCGGACGCGAAAGCGGTAGCGGTGATGAGGGCGGCGGGTTTTAGTGCGGGGAGCGCGGTTTCCACGAACGCCAGGGATGCCGGATCCTTGAGGCTGGAGACGAAGATGGGGACCGGGGCGATGCCGCGCTGGCGGAGCGCCTCAAACAGGGCGTCGATGGGCGCGACATCGGCGGCCAGCAGCATCGAACGGTAGAACAAGATAGGCACGACTGGGGCGTTGACGTTGTCAACGTCGAGTTCCGTCACACCCCCCTCTGTCCTGCCGGACATCTCCCCCGCAAGGGGGGAGATTGCTTTGTCATCGATGATTTCGCCAATTGTCGAGGTTGTAGATGCCTCAGTTTCCAATGAAGCGAGAGAAGCGCCGGCTTTGATGAAGTCCGATCTCCCCCCTTGCGGGGGAGATGTCCGGCAGGACAGAGGGGGGTGTGAAGGAACGCCAACATTCGATGCGTCCGGCTTCTCCACAACTCCGCGTGCGGGCTCGTAAAACCCAGCCTTCGGGACCGCGACCGGCTCGACGACAGGCTCATCCTGCCCAGCCAGCCGCGCCAACCTTCGCACCAACGCGCTCATATTCGCCGGGCCGCCCTCGCGAAAATAATCGAGCAAGCCGTCGAGTTCCTCGCGCGGCAGCGTCGAGGCTTCGATCAGGCGCAGATCCTCGTCGCGGCATTCGCCTGGCAGCAGCGCCAGCTTTATTCCGCGGTCGCGGGCAGCCGAGGCAAGCTGGTCGCAGCCGTAGCGCCACCAGTCGTAGCCGCCGAGGATGCGGACGAGGATGATCTTGGCGTGACGGGCGACGCTGTCGACCCAGAGGTCGACGGACATGGGATGGCGCAAGTCGCGCAGAGCCGCCAGCCGCATCGAGGGCAGGCGGTCGGCGTCAGCCTTCCACGCTGCCGCCAGTCCGGCGAGGTCGCTGTCGGTGAAGGACAGGGCCACGATATCCGCCGGGGCCTGCCGCAGATCGACCGGCTCGGCGAGGTCGTCGAGCGAGGCGGATGTCGTGGTTAGGATGTGCATCGCAACCTGTGTCCGAAATCAGCCGGCGAGTATACGCTCGATAGCCGGGCGGTTCAGCCCCTTGAGGCCGATCACGACGAGGCGCGAGCGGCGGTCGTCCTGCGCCGTCCAGGCGCGGTCATAGTAGTGGTTGACGCGCGGCCCGACGGCCTGCAGCAGCAGCCGCATCGGCTTGCCGCCGACCTCGACGAAGCCTTTCACACGCAGCACGTTCTCTTCCTCGGCAGCCGTGGCGACGCGTTTCGCCAATTCGTCCGGATTGGCGATCGAGGCAATGTCGACGGTGAACGTATCGAAGTCGTCATGCTCATGGTCGAAGGCGCCGTCGTGATGGGACTTGCGGTTCTCGATATCGTCCTCGACCGCGAGACCGAGGCCGAGCAGCACGGAGGGATCCACCTTGCCATGCGACGTCGGCACGATCTTCACCGCGCGGGCGGAGTGTTCGTTGATGATGGCGTTGGCGCGGGCGGTGCCGGTGGCGTCCATCAGGTCGCTTTTCGACAGGATGATCAGGTCGGCGCAAGCGATCTGGTCCTCGAACACTTCCTCGACCGGGTCGTCGTGGTCGAGCGTCTCGTCCTGGGCGCGCTGCGCCTGGAGTGCCTCCATGTCGTTGGCGACGCGTCCCTCGGCCAATGCCGGCCCGTCGACCACGGCGATGACGCCATCAACGGTCACGCGGCTTTTCACGCTCGGCCACTGGAAAGCCTGGACCAGCGGCTTGGGCAAAGCGAGGCCGGAAGTCTCGATCAGGATGTGGTCGACCTTCGGAGTCAGCGCGAGGATCTGGTCGAGCGCCGGCACGAAATCGTCGGCGACGGTGCAGCAGATGCAGCCATTGGCCAGTTCGACGATGTTTTCCTCGGGGCAGGTGTCGATGCCGCAGCCCTTCAGGATCTCGCCGTCGATGCCGATGTCGCCGAACTCGTTGACGATGATGGCAATACGCTTGCCGCCGGCGTTTTCCAGGAGATGGCGGACCAGCGTCGTCTTGCCGGCGCCGAGAAAGCCGGTGACGACGGTGCAGGGGACGCGGGAGACGGAAGCGGTCATTTCAGGTCCTTCAACAGGTCGAGGGGAGGGATGCGGGCAACAAGGCCGCGCTTCAGGCTATCGGGGCGGCCGCGCCATGGGATCAGGCCGTCCGTCGAAGTGGCGAAGAGTTTGGCTCCAGTGACCAGATCGGCGCCGCTGGTTGGTGTCAGGTCGCCGAAGACATAGCTCCAGCAGCCGTCGCGCAGGATGGCGGCGCTGAGCCGCCGCTTGCAATTGCCGAGGCATTCAACGCTGCTGATGCGAATGTTGTCGCCCGTCGCGGCGCGGCGCGTGTCGTCCGCCAGCAGTTCGCCGGCGCGGGGATGGGCGTCGGAGCCGGTTTCATCGCGGCAGGAGGCGCAGACGATCACGGTGACGCCAGCCAAGGCATCATCATGGCCGGACGAAACATCCGCTGTGCCAGCCGAAAAACTGCTGTCGTGGTCCAAAGATCGTGCTCCTTGCCCGGAAACCCGCCGGACGATCGGATTCTATAGTCGCAGACGGCAGGTCTCCTGGCTCGCGGGTCATCGCCTTGGGTAGCCGCCTTCCCGGGATCACCCCAGTGGCTTTCGGCCTTGGCTCTTCGCTTACAGTTGCGGGGACAGCCGCGGATTTGGGATTTCGTCCCGCACCGCATTCCCTCTTAGCTCCTCCCTTTGAAGAGAGGAGACCGTCTGGACCGGATTTAGGCTTTTGCAGGCGGCGGTGTCAACGCGGCTTACGACACGGCGATGGCGGCCAGCGCCGGACCCAAGTCACCGGCGGGCGTCACTTCCATGCGCTCAAGGCCAAGCCAGCCCTGCATCTGCTTCAATTCCTCGAAGAGCTGAGCAGCGGTTTCAGGCGGCGCGCCGGGCTCGGCATAGGCCGCATGGACGCGCAGGGCACTGGCCGGCCGGTCGGCCTTGAGGTCGACGCGCGCGACGATCCTGTCGCCGAGCAGGAACGGCAGGACATAATAGCCGTATTGCCGCTTGTCGGCCGGCGTGTAGATTTCGATGCGGTAGTGGAAATCGAACAGCCGCTCCGTGCGCGAGCGTTCGAAGACGACCGGATCGAACGGTGCCAACAGGGCGCGGGCCTCGATCTTGCGCGGCAGACGGGCATCCTTGTGAAGATAGGCCGGCTTGTCCCAGCCTTCGACGCGCACCGGCAGCAATTCGCCTGTTTCAACCAATTCCTCCAGCCGGCCTTTCATGTCGGCCGGCGAGAGGCGGAAATAGTCGCGCAAATCGCCTGATGTCGCGATGCCGTGGGCGCGGGCCGAAATGCGCAGCAATTCGCGGTGCGCGTCCTCGGCGGCCGGAACCGGAAGATCGAGGATCGCCTGCGGCAGCACACGCTCCGGCAGGTCATAGAAGCGTTCGAAACCGCGACGGTGCGCCGTGGTGATGCGTCCGGCCCAGAACAGCCATTCGAAGGCATGCTTGGCATGGCTCCAGCCCCACCAGCCGCCCGAGCCCTTCTGGCCCTCGAGCGCGGAGGCGGCCGTCGGGCCGCGCTCGACGACCTGGTGGTAGATCTCTTCGACATAGGCGGCGTGCTCGCGACCCCATTTGGCGAGGCCCAGATACATTTCGTCGCCGCGCTCGGCCCGTTGCATGCGCCAGCGCATCAGCGGGTATGTCTCGACCGGCAGGAAAGAGGCCTCATGCGCCCAATATTCGAAGACCGTGCGCTTGCGCGTCATGGCCGCATTGTCGAGCAAGGCGAGAGGGTAAGGGCCAAGGCGCGAATAGAGCGGCATATAATGAGCGCGCACCACCGCGCTGACGGAATCGATCTGCAGCAGACCGGTTCGAGCCAGCACGCGGGCAAAATGGCGGCGGTCGGGCGTAGCTGTTGGGCGGGGATCGAGAAAACCTTGGGCTGCAAGCGCGATGCGCCGGGCCATGGGGAGCGAGATCTTTTCCTTCATGCAGGCGTCACTCTGAGGGCGATGATGGGTGATTCCGGACAATGCTAGCAGGGTTTTGGCGGCAACCATGTCAGGAGAGAAAAGTGGAGTAAAAGGCGAAGGAAATCAAACAGGAGCGGATCGGACCAGTTTGCCGCGATAAGCCGTCCAGGTCAGTGTTTTGAACAAGGTTTGACTTGCTTCGCTGGAAGTGCTGCGCTAACCCTCGCCGCGTTGCAGCATAGGCCCTTAAAACGGTTCAGCGGTTAAACTGTCACGCTTCCGCATTAGGGTCCGGTGCTGTAATCAACGTGGATTGGCGCCAACGGAAAGCCGAGCATGAACGCACTCTTGAGCTCATACCTGCCCATCGTCCTGTTCATCGGCGTGGCGCTGGTTGTCGGCCTGGCGCTGCTGGCCGCACCCTTCCTGGTGGCTTACCGCAACCCCGATCCCGAAAAGCTTTCCGCCTACGAGTGCGGTTTCAACTCGTTCGACGACGCCCGCATGAAGTTCGACATCCGATTCTACCTGGTGTCGATCCTGTTCATCATCTTCGACCTGGAAGTGGCCTTCCTTTTTCCGTGGGCGGTGTCGTTCTCGAAGATCGGAATGCTCGGCTTCTGGTCGATGATGGTGTTTCTGGCGGTGCTGACCATCGGCTTTGCGTATGAATGGAAAAAAGGAGCGCTGGAATGGGATTGAACGACAGTTCAGGCACCCTCGTCGCGCCGAAGCCTAAAGGTATCCTCGATCCCAATACCGGCCGGCCGGTAGGGGGAGACGATCCCTTCTTCCTCGAGATCAACAACGAACTGGCCGACAAGGGCTTTCTCGTTACGTCGACAGAGGCGCTGATCACCTGGGCGCGCAGCGGTTCGCTGATGTTCATGACCTTTGGTCTTGCCTGCTGCGCGGTCGAGATGATCCACACCTCGATGCCGCGCTATGACTCGGAGCGGTTCGGCGTCGCGCCGCGCGCGTCTCCGCGCCAGTCCGACATCATGATCGTCGCCGGCACGCTGACCAACAAGATGGCGCCGGCGTTGCGCAAGGTCTACGACCAGATGCCGGAGCCGCGCTACGTCATCTCGATGGGCTCATGCGCCAATGGCGGCGGCTACTACCACTATTCCTATTCGGTGGTGCGCGGCTGCGACCGCATCGTGCCGGTCGACATCTATGTGCCCGGCTGCCCGCCGAGCGCCGAAGCGCTGCTTTACGGCATTCTTCTGCTGCAGAAGAAGATCCGCCGCACCGGCACGATCGAACGGTAAATCCATGACCGCATCCCTGAGCGAACTGTCGACCTATCTCGGCGAGAAGCTGATCGACCGCGTGAATGACGCTGATATCGCCTATGGCGAGCTTACCATTCGCGTCGAGCCGCGCGATCTGGTCGAGGTCATGACCTTCCTGCGCGACGATGCGCGCTGCCAGTTCATCTCGATCATCGACATCTGCGGTGCGGACTATCCGTCACGCGCCAAGCGCTTCGACGTCGTCTATCATCTCCTGTCGCCGAAGCAGAATGTGCGCATCCGCGTCAAGGTGCAGGCCGACGAGGAAACCATGGTGCCGTCGATCACCGGCGTGTTCCCCGGTGCCGACTGGTTCGAGCGCGAGACCTACGATCTCTACGGCGTGCTGTTCTCCGGCCATCCCGATCTGCGGCGCCTGTTGACCGACTACGGCTTCGAAGGCCATCCGCTGCGCAAGGATTTCCCGCTGACCGGTTTCGTCGAGGTGCGTTACGACGACGAGGCCAAGCGGGTCATCTACGAGCCTGTGGAACTGAAGCAGGAATTCAGGAACTTTGACTTTTTGAGCCCGTGGGAGGGAACGGATTACGTTCTTCCCGGGGACGAAAAAGCGAAACAGTGAATGGCGAATAGTGAATGGTGAATGGACAAGACGCCGGAAACTATACGCGACTATCGCGATCTCATCGTCTGGCAAGAGGCGATGGATATCGCCGAGGAAATCTATGTTTTGACGCGCGCGTTTCCGCGCGAGGAATTGTATGGGATCACCTCCCAGATGCGACGATGCGCGGTCTCAATCCCGGCAAATATCGCGGAGGGGTTTGGTCGCGCGCAGCGGCGAACGTTCATTCAGTTTCTTCGCATCGCACAAGGCTCGTTGAAGGAATTGGAGACACATACCATGCTGTGCATACGGATCGGGTTGTTGTCCCAGGAGCAGGCGGCGAAGCTGGAACCGAATTACACAAAACTCGGCAAGAGGCTGGTTTCGTTCGTCCGGTCGCTGGACCAGGATGGCGCACGCGCATGACCATTCACCATTCACCATTCACCATTCACTCATCGCCAAGGGCGATCCATGGCTGAAACCTCCGTCCGCAATTTCAACATCAATTTCGGCCCGCAACATCCTGCGGCGCATGGTGTTTTGCGCCTCGTGCTGGAACTCGACGGCGAAGTCGTCGACCGCGTCGATCCGCATATCGGGCTGCTGCACCGCGGCACGGAAAAGCTGATCGAGGCCAAGACCTATCTGCAGGCGATCCCCTATCTGGACCGGCTCGACTATTGCGCGCCGATGAACCAGGAGCACGCTTTCGCGCTGGCCGCTGAGCGCCTGCTCGGCATCGACGTGCCGAAGCGCGGGCAGCTGATTCGCGTGCTCTACTGCGAAATCGGCCGCATCATGTCGCACATCCTCAATGTGACGACGCAGGCGATGGACGTCGGTGCGCTGACTCCGCCGCTGTGGGGCTTCGTCGAGCGCGAAAAGCTGATGGTATTCTATGAGCGCGCCTCCGGTTCGCGCATGCACGCCGCCTATTTCCGTCCTGGCGGCGTCCATCAGGACCTGCCGCAGAATCTGGTCGAGGATATCGGCAAGTGGATTGACCCGTTCCTGAAGTCGATCGACGACCTCGATCAGTTGCTGACCGGCAATCGCATCTTCAAACAGCGCAATGTCGATATCGGCATCGTAACGCTGGCCGATGCCTGGGCCTGGGGTTTTTCCGGAGTCATGGTGCGCGGCTCGGGCGCTCCTTGGGATCTGCGCAAGTCGCAACCCTATGAATGCTATTCGGAAATGGATTTCGACATTCCGATCGGCAAGAACGGCGACTGCTTCGACCGTTACCTCGTGCGCATGGAAGAAATGCGCCAGTCTGCAAAAATCATGCGCCAGTGCGTCGATCTCTTGCTGGGCAAGGAAAGCACCGGTCCAGTGTCGAACCTCGACGGCAAGGTGGTGCCGCCCAAGCGTCAGGCGATGAAGCGCTCGATGGAAGCGCTGATCCACCACTTCAAGCTCTACACCGAGGGTTATCGCGTGCCGGCCGGCGAGGTCTATGCGGCGGTCGAGGCGCCGAAGGGTGAATTCGGCGTCTATCTGATCTCCGATGGCTCCAACAAGCCCTACCGCTGCAAGCTGCGCGCGCCCGGCTTCGCGCATCTGCAGGCCATGGATTTCCTCTGTCGCGGCCACATGCTGGCCGACGTCACCGCCGTTCTTGGCTCCCTCGACATCGTGTTTGGTGAGGTCGATCGCTAAATGTCAGTCCGCCGTCTCGCAGAAGCCAGCGTCCAGCCAGCATCCTTCGCCTTCAACCGCGCGAATGCGGCCGCGGCGAAGCAATGGATCAAGAAGTACCCGAAGGGCCGCGAACCGTCGGCCATCATCCCGCTTCTGATGCTGGCGCAGGAGCAGGAAGGCTGGGTGACGAAGGCGGCGATCGAGACGATCTCCGACATGCTCGGCATGCCCCGTATCCGTGGCCTCGAGGTGGCGACCTTCTACACCCAATATCAGTTGAACCCGGTCGGCACGCGCGCGCATATCCAGGTCTGCGGCACCACGCCCTGCATGTTGCGCGGCTCGGAAGCGCTGATGGATGTCTGCCGGTCAAAGATCCATCACGACCAGTTCCACACCAACGACAAGGGCACCTTGTCGTGGGAAGAGGTCGAATGCCTCGGCGCCTGCGTCAACGCGCCGATGGTCATGGTGTTCAAGGATACTTTCGAAGACCTCACCCCCGAACGGCTGGCCGAGATCATCGACCTCTATGATGCGGGCAAGGGCGCCTCGGTAACGCCGGGGCCGCAGAACGGCCGCACGGGCTCGGAGCCGGCCTCCGGCCTCACCAGCCTGAAGAGCGAAAAGGCGATTCTCAAGTCGACCCGCGATAGGGAGGCCAGGGAGGCGGCCAAGGCCGCCAAGGCGGCGCCTGATGCGATCATCGCCACGGTCGCGCCAGTAGCAGCTGACGCTCCGGTTGCGCCGTCGAAGGCCAGCAAGCCGAAAACCGATGCGCCGGAAACCAGCCCGGCGCTGAAATCGCCTTCGCCGGTCAAAGTGGCGCCGGCCGTTGAAAAGGCGGCGAGCGTTTCGGCACCGTTGCATTCGGCCGCCAATGCCAACAAGGCGGACCCCGAGGTCGAGCAGGTTTCCAAGCAGCGCAGCGGCCCGAAGAACAAAGCCGAGCCGGCGACCGCCTTCAAAGCACCGGAAGTCAAAGTGCCGGCGGCGAAAGCCGCCAAGCCTTCCAAGCCGTCGCTGGAGGACAAGAACCGTCCAGCCGGCATCGACAGGCCGGCACTGGTCGACGACCTCAAGCTGATCTCGGGCGTCGGGCCGAAGATCGAAGGCATCCTGCATTCCCTTGGCATTTTCACTTTCGCGCAGATCGCATCGTGGAAGAAGGTCGAGCGTGAGTGGGTGGACGGCTATCTCTCCTTCCAAGGCCGCATCGAGCGTGACGACTGGGTCAAGCAGGCCAAGGCGCTCGCCAAGGGCGGCGTCGCCGAATACATCCGCGTCTTCGGCAAGAAGCCGGTCTGAGGGACGAAAAATGCTTCAGGACAAAGATCGCATCTTCACCAACATCTACGGCCTGTTCGACAAGTCGCTGGCTGGCGCGCAGGCGCGCGGTGCCTGGGACAACACGCCGGGCATCGTCGCGAAGGGACGCGACTGGATCGTCAACGAGATGAAGGCGTCGGGCCTGCGCGGCCGCGGCGGCGCAGGCTTTCCGACGGGCCTCAAATGGTCGTTCATGCCCAAGCAGAGCGACGGCCGGCCGAGCTATCTCGTCATCAATGCCGACGAGTCCGAGCCCGGCACCTGCAAGGACCGCGACATCCTGCGCAATGACCCGCACACGCTAGTCGAGGGGGCCCTGCTCGCCGGTTTCGCGATGGGCGCGATTGCCGCCTACATCTACGTGCGCGGCGAGTTCATTCGTGAACGAGAGGCGCTGCAGCGCGCCATCGACGAGGCCTATGAGGCCAAGCTGATCGGCAAGAACAACACCTCCGGCTACGATTTCGAAATCTACATGCACCACGGCGCCGGCGCCTATATCTGCGGCGAGGAGACAGCACTCCTCGAAAGCCTCGAAGGCAAGAAGGGCCAGCCCAGGCTGAAGCCCCCATTCCCGGCCAATGTCGGCCTTTATGGTTGTCCGACCACGGTCAACAATGTCGAATCGATCGCCGTTGCGCCAACCATCCTGCGCCGCGGTGCGGCGTGGTTCTCGTCCTTCGGCCGGCCCAACAATGTCGGCACCAAGCTGTTCTGCATCTCCGGCCACGTCAACAATCCGTGCACGGTCGAAGAGGCGATGTCGATCCCGTTCCGCGAGCTGATCGAGACGCATTGCGGCGGCATCCGCGGCGGCTGGGACAATCTTTTGGCGGTCATTCCCGGTGGTGCATCAGTGCCGCTGGTGCCGGCCGAGCAGATCATAGATACGCCGATGGATTTCGACGCATTGCGCGACCTCAAGTCCGGCCTCGGTACGGCGGCTGTCATCGTCATGGACAAGTCGACCGATATCGTGAAGGCGATCGCTCGGCTTTCCTACTTCTACAAGCACGAGAGCTGCGGCCAGTGCACGCCGTGCCGCGAAGGCACGGGCTGGATGTGGCGGGTGATGGAGCGCCTTGTGCGCGGCGAGGCGCAGAAGCGCGAGATCGACATGCTGCTCGACGTCACCAAGCAGGTCGAGGGTCACACGATCTGCGCGCTGGGCGATGCGGCGGCATGGCCGATCCAGGGCCTGATGCGGCATTTCCGCGGCGAGGTGGAGCGGCGCATCGACGAGTTTTCGCGCAACGCGCACCGGGCCGAGCCGGTTATGGTGGCGGCGGAATAGAAGAATTTTTTGAATGCGGGCGAGAGCCCGAAGCGAAATACGGGCAAGTGCCTGATCTGAGACAACCGGGGCGGGCGAACGAAGAAACGACCAGGAGAATCTATGGCGCCGTATTCGACACCCAATCCACTGATGCCCAATTTGGACCAGCTCGAGAAGATGAACCAGGACCTGACCAGGATGATGCCGAAGGAGATGGCCAGTGCCATCAACCTTCTCGTGCACCCCGTGGCGGGTGCGGCGGCGATGTCGGCGCTTGGCCTCGGGTTCGCCAATCACGCGTTCGGCGTCTGGCTGGGCGCGCTTTCGGGGGCGGCTGAGGCCTCGCAACGGCTGCTGCAGCCGATCGTCGATGATTTCGAGGCGCGCGTCGCGCAGTTCGACGATCCGAGCCCGTCCTCCACCAGGGCGCGCGCGACGGCGAAAACCATGATTGCCGAAGCGCAGTCCTTTGCCCAGGAAGTCACGGACATTGCCGCGAAGGAAGCCGCCACTGCAGTGCCGGCGGCGAATGCCGTCCCGGCGGCCGGCGACGC
The DNA here is from genome assembly GCF_040323235.1 of Mesorhizobium sp. M0051. Lineage (NCBI taxonomy): Bacteria > Pseudomonadati > Pseudomonadota > Alphaproteobacteria > Hyphomicrobiales > Phyllobacteriaceae > Mesorhizobium > Mesorhizobium sp. M0051. The sequence goes on along the minus strand of NZ_JAMYUT010000019.1, from coordinate 34,441 downwards.
CGCCGATGTGCTGATGCCAGAGGATTTCAGACAGCCCAAGGCGATGGAAAAGCCGGCAGAACCGGCGGATCTCAAGGCCATATCGGGTATCGGTCCCAAGCTGGAAAAGGTTCTCAACGGCCTGGGCATCTGGACGTATGCCCAGATCGCGGCATGGACGCCGCAAGAGGTTGCCTGGGTCGAGGACTATCTGTCGCTCGGCGGCCGTATCGGTCGCGACGAGTGGACGGCCCAAGCGGCGGCGCTCGCCGTCACGAAGTGAATGAAATGCCCGGTGTGGTCTCGACCACGCCCGGAAAAAGAGATTGCGGGAACTCCGCAGGGGTTTGAGGCGAATGGCAAAGCTCAAGGTCGACGGGAAAGAGATCACTGTACCCGACCACTACACGCTGCTGCAGGCGGCGGAAGACGCTGGCGCGGAAGTGCCGCGCTTCTGCTTCCATGAGCGGCTGTCGATCGCCGGCAATTGCCGGATGTGCCTGATTGAGGTGAAGGGCGGACCGCCCAAGCCGCAGGCTTCCTGTGCCATGGGCGTGCGCGACCTGCGCCCCGGCCCGAATGGCGAGGCGCCGGAAATCTTCACCAACACGCCGATGGTCAAGAAGGCCAGGGAAGGCGTGATGGAGTTCCTGCTGATCAACCATCCTTTGGATTGCCCGATCTGCGACCAGGGCGGCGAATGCGACCTGCAGGACCAGGCGATGGCCTTCGGCGTCGATTCCTCGCGCTATCATGAAAACAAGCGCGCGGTCGAAGACAAGTATATCGGGCCTCTGGTCAAGACGGTGATGAACCGCTGCATCCATTGCACGCGCTGCGTCCGCTTCACCACGGAAGTCGCCGGCATCTCCGAACTCGGCCTGATCGGCCGTGGCGAGGACGCCGAGATCACCACCTATCTCGAAAGCGCGATGACCTCGGAGCTGCAGGGCAATGTCATCGACCTGTGTCCGGTCGGCGCGCTGACCTCGAAACCCTTCGCCTTCCAGGCGCGGCCGTGGGAACTGACCAAGACCGAATCCATCGACGTGATGGACGCGGTCGGCTCGGCGATCCGCGTCGACAGCCGGGGCCGCGAAGTGATGCGCATCCTGCCGCGCGTCAACGAAGCGGTGAACGAGGAGTGGATTTCCGACAAGACCCGCTTCATCTGGGACGGCCTGCGCACGCAGCGCCTCGACCGCCCCTATGTGCGCAAGGACGGCAAGCTGGTTCCGGCAAGCTGGGCCGAGGCGTTCGCCGCGATCAAGGACGAGGTGTCGAAGACCGCTCCCGAGAAAATCGGCGCCATTTCAGGCGATCTCGCCGCGGTCGAGGAAATCTACGCGCTGAAGCTGCTGATGGCCTCGCTCGGTTCAAGAAATATCGACTGCCGCCAGGACGGTGCCGCCCTCGATCCGGCGCTTGGCCGTGCGAGCTATATCTTCAACCCGACCATTGAAGGCATCGAGCAGGCCGATGCGGTGCTGATCATCGGCGCCAACCCGCGCTACGAAGCCTCGGTGCTCAACGCCCGCATCCGCAAGCGCTGGCGGATCGGCAATTTGCCGGTCGGTGTCGTCGGCGATGTCGGCGACACGCGCTATGACTACGAACAGCTGGGCGCCGGCCCGGATTCGCTGAAGGATCTGGCGGACGGCAACGGCAAGTTCTTCCAGGTGCTTAAGAAGGCGACACGTCCGCTTGTTATCGTCGGCCAGGGCGCGCTGGCGCGCGCCGATGGCGCGGCCGTGCTCGGCCAGGCGGCAAAACTAGCCGCCGCTGTGAACGCTGCTCGCGCGGACTGGAACGGCTTTGCCGTACTGCACAATGCGGCCGGACGTGTCGGCGGCCTCGATCTCGGCTTCGTGCCGGGCGAGGGCGGCAAGAATGTTGCCGGCATGCTGGGCGACATGGAGCTGCTGTTCCTGCTCGGCGCCGACGAGATCGACATGGCCAAGACCGGCGGCGCCTTCGTCGTCTATATCGGCACGCATGGCGACCAGGGCGCACACCGCGCCAATGTCATCCTGCCGGCTGCCGCCTATACCGAAAAGTCGGCCACCTATGTCAACACCGAGGGCCGCGTGCAGCAGACCAACCGCGCCGGCTTCGCGCCGGGCGAAGCGCGCGAGGACTGGGCGATCCTGCGGGCCCTGTCGGATGTACTGGGCAAGAAACTGTCGTTCGATTCGCTGCCGCAACTGCGCGCAAAACTCTACGGAGAATACCCGCACCTGGCCCGCATCGATCAGGTCGCGGCCGGCAATGCCGAGGACATCGCCAAAGTGGCCAAGCTCGGCGGGCGCCTGAACAAGGGCACCTTCACCTCGCCGGTCAAGGATTTCTACCTGACCAACCCGATCGCGCGGGCATCGGCCGTGATGGCGGAATGCTCGGCGCTGGCCAAGAGCGGCTTCAAGCAGGCGGCGGAATAAGCATGGACACTTTCTTCTCCTTCTACGTGCTGCCGGCGCTGCTGATCCTGTTGAAGTCGGTCGTGCTGATCGTCGTGCTTTTGATCTTCGTCGCCTACATCCTCTACGCCGATCGCAAGATCTGGGCGGCGGTGCAATTGCGCCGCGGCCCGAACGTCGTCGGCCCCTGGGGCACGCTGCAGGCCTTCGCCGATCTGCTGAAATTCGTCTTCAAGGAACCGGTGATCCCGTCCGGCGCCAACAAGGGCGTCTTCCTGCTGGCGCCGCTGGTCTCGGCCGTGCTGGCGATCTCGGCCTGGGCGGTCATCCCGGTCAGCCAGGGCTGGGCGATCGCCAACGTCAATGTCGGCATCCTCTATGTCTTCGCCATTTCCTCGCTCGAGGTCTATGGCGTGATCATGGGCGGCTGGGCGTCCAACTCGAAATATCCGTTCCTCGGCGCGCTGCGTTCGGCCGCGCAGATGGTGTCCTACGAAGTCTCGATCGGCTTCGTCATCGTCACCGTGCTGCTCACTGCCGGCTCGCTCAACCTGTCCGAAATCGTGCTGTCGCAGCATGACGGGCTTGGTACGCGGCTTGGCCTGCCCAACACCTTCCTCGATTGGAACTGGCTGGCACTGTTCCCCATGTTCATCATCTTCTTTATCTCGGCACTGGCCGAGACGAACCGTCCGCCTTTCGACCTGGTGGAAGCCGAATCGGAACTGGTCGCCGGGCACATGGTCGAGTACTCGTCGACGCCGTTCCTGCTGTTCTTCCTCGGCGAGTATGTCGCCATCGTACTGATGTGCGCGCTGGCCACCATCCTGTTCCTCGGCGGCTGGCTGCCGCCCTTCGATTTCGCGCCGTTCACCTGGGTGCCGGGCGTCATCTGGTTCGTGCTGAAGGTCTGCTTCGTGTTCTTCGGCATTTCCATGGTGAAGGCCTTCGTGCCGCGCTATCGCTACGACCAGCTGATGCGGCTTGGCTGGAAGGTGTTCCTGCCTATCTCGCTGTTCATGGTGGTCGCCACCGCCGCCGTCCTCAAGATCACGGGGTTTGCGTGATGTCCGCTCTTTCCCAAGCCGCAAAATCGCTGCTGCTGCAGGATTTCGTCAGCGCCTTCTTCCTGTCGATGCGCCAGTTCTTCGCGCCGAAGGAGACGATCAACTATCCGCACGAGAAGGGGCCCACCAGCCCGCGCTTCCGGGGCGAGCACGCGTTGCGCCGCTATCCCAATGGCGAGGAACGCTGCATTGCCTGCAAATTGTGCGAGGCCATCTGCCCGGCTCAGGCGATCACCATCGAGGCCGGGCCGCGCCGCAATGACGGCACGCGCCGCACGGTGCGTTACGACATCGACATGGTGAAGTGCATCTATTGCGGCTTCTGCCAGGAAGCCTGCCCGGTCGATGCCATCGTCGAGGGGCCGAATTTCGAATTCGCGACGGAGACGCGCGAGGAACTCTACTACGACAAGGACAGGCTGTTGGCGAATGGCGACCGTTGGGAGCGCGAACTGGCGCGCAACATCTCGCTGGACTCGCCGTACCGCTGATATTTGACGCATTGACGGGGCGAGGCCTCGGCCAGAGGATGATCCCGAAAAGTTGCAGACTTTTCGGACCTGATCATCCTCAGGAATTTTGAGTGGCGCATGTTTCTTTCGCTCGGGTCTTTCAACCCGATCGGAACATGGGCTAGGAACACGCAACTTGCCGACCGGAGGCGGTGGCAAAGATCGAAACAGGACGAGCGTCCTGTTCGGACAGGAACCTGGGGGAACCCCAATGCTGAGTGGACTAGAGGCGGCCTTTTTCTACCTCTTCGCCTTTGTCGCGGTGGCGTCGGCGTTCATGGTCATTTCGTCACGCAACCCCGTGCATTCGGTGCTGTTCCTGATACTGACCTTCTTCAACGCTGCCGGCCTGTTCATGCTGACCGGGGCCGAGTTCCTGGCGATGATCCTGCTCGTCGTCTATGTCGGCGCGGTCATGGTACTTTTCCTGTTCGTCGTCATGATGCTCGACGTCGATTTTGCCGAGATGAAGGAAGGCGCCCTGCAATACGCGCCGATCGGCGCGCTGGTCGGGCTGATCCTGGCAGCGGAGCTGATCGTCGTGCTCGGCGGCTATACATTCGCGCCGCAGCTCGCCTCGACGGTCTCGAAGCCGATCCCGGATCTCGCGGCGCGGACAAATACGGCCGCACTCGGCGACATCCTCTATACCGACTACCTCTATTACTTCCAGATTTCGGGCCTCATCCTGCTGGTCGCCATGATCGGGGCCATCGTACTGACGCTGCGCCACAAACCGGGGATCAAGCGGCAGTCGATCGCAGCCCAGGTCGGCCGCACGCCGGCGACGGGCATGGAAATCCGCAAGGTCAAGACAGGCGAGGGGCTCTGAGATGGTTGTCGGCATCGCGCATTACCTGACCGTATCGGCGATCCTGTTCACGCTCGGCGTGTTCGGCATCTTCCTGAACCGCAAGAACGTCATCGTCATCCTGATGTCGGTCGAGCTGATCCTTCTTGCGGTGAACATCAATTTCGTCGCCTTTTCGGCTGCACTTGGCGATCTGGTCGGCCAGGTGTTCGCGCTGTTCGTGCTGACGGTGGCGGCGGCCGAGGCCGCCATCGGACTTGCCATTCTCGTCGTCTTCTTCCGCAACCGCGGCTCGATCGCGGTCGAAGACGTGAACATGATGAAGGGTTGACGGAACCACCATGTATCAGGCCATCGTCTTCCTTCCGCTGCTCGGCTTCCTGATCGTCGGCCTGTTCGGCACGTCGCTCGGCGCCAAGGCGTCCGAATACATCACCTCCGGCTTCCTGGTGATCGCGGCCGTGCTGTCGTGGATCGCGTTCTTCACCGTCGGTTTCGGCCATAGCGAGGTGTTCACCGTGCCCGTGCTGCGCTGGATCCAGTCGGGCGGACTGGAAGCGTCCTGGGCGCTGCGGATCGACACGCTGACGGTGGTGATGCTGGTGGTGGTCAACACCGTGTCGGCGCTGGTCCACATCTACTCGATCGGCTACATGCACCACGATCCGAACCGCCCGCGCTTCTTCGCCTATCTGTCGCTGTTCACCTTCGCCATGCTGATGCTGGTGACGGCGGACAATCTGGTGCAGATGTTCTTCGGCTGGGAAGGGGTCGGTCTCGCCTCCTACCTGCTGATCGGCTTCTGGTACAAGAAGCCGTCGGCCAATGCCGCGGCGATCAAGGCCTTCGTCGTCAACCGCGTCGGCGATTTCGGCTTTGCGCTCGGCATCTTCGGCTTGTTCGTGCTGTTCGGCTCGGTCAATCTCGGCACTATCTTCGCCAATGCGGCTACGTTCGTTCCGGCCGAAGGCGCGCCACAAGGCGCCGCCGTGCTGACCTTCCTTGGCTATGCGCTGGACAAGCAGGCGGCCATGACGATCGTCTGCCTGCTCTTGTTCATGGGTGCCATGGGCAAGTCGGCGCAGGTGCCGCTGCACACCTGGCTGCCGGACGCCATGGAAGGCCCGACGCCGGTTTCCGCACTGATCCATGCCGCCACCATGGTGACGGCCGGCGTATTCATGCTGGCGCGCCTGTCGCCGCTTTTCGAACTGTCGCATTCGGCACTGATGGTTGTCACCTTCATCGGCGCCTTCACCGCCTTTTTCGCGGCGACGGTCGGCCTTGTGCAGAACGACATCAAGCGCGTCATCGCCTATTCGACCTGTTCGCAGCTCGGCTACATGTTCGTGGCGCTCGGCGTCGGCGCCTATGGCGCGGCGATCTTCCACCTGTTCACGCATGCCTTCTTCAAGGCACTGCTGTTCCTCGGCTCCGGCTCCGTCATTCACGCCGTTTCCGACGAGCAGGACATGCGCAGGATGGGCGGCTTGCGGACGCTGATCCCGACCACTTACTGGATGATGGTGATCGGCACGCTGGCCCTGACTGGCGTCGGCATTCCGGTGACGGTCATCGGCACCGCCGGCTTCTTCTCCAAGGACGCTATCATCGAGAGCGCCTTTGCCAGCCACAACCCGGTCGCCGGCATGGCCTTCATCCTTCTGGTCATCGCCGCCTGTTTCACCTCCTTCTACTCCTGGCGGCTGATCTTCATGACCTTCCACGGCCAGCCGCGGGCGAGCCATGAGGTGATGCACCACGTCCATGAATCGCCGCCGGTGATGCTGGTGCCGCTGTTCATCCTGGCCGCGGGCGCGCTGTTTGCCGGCATTATCTTCCACGGCGCCTTCATCGGTGAAGGCTATGCCGAGTTCTGGAAGGCGTCGCTGTTCACGCTGCCGGACAACCACATATTGCACGAGATCCACGAATTGCCGCTGTGGGTCGAACTGTCGCCGTTCATCGCCATGCTGATCGGCTTCGCGGTGGCCTGGAAGTTCTACATCCGCTCGCCGGAAATGCCCGTCAATCTGGTTGCCCACCATCGCGGGCTCTATGCCTTCCTGCTCAACAAATGGTATTTCGACGAGCTTTACGACTTCCTGTTCGTGCGGCCCGCCAAGCGCCTCGGCCATTTCCTGTGGAAGACCGGCGACGGCGCCGTCATTGACGGCCTCGGCCCGGATGGCATCTCGGCGCGGGTCGTCGATGTCACCAACCGCGTGGTCAAGCTGCAGACCGGCTATCTCTACCACTATGCCTTCGCCATGCTGATCGGCGTTGCCGCACTCGTCACCTGGATGATGCTCTGATGACCGCCTGGCCAATCCTCTCGCTGGTCACCTTCCTGCCGCTGGTTGGTGTGCTGCTCATCCTGTTCATCAACGATGACAGTGAAAACGCGCGCCGCAACATCCGCGCGATCGCTCTGTTGACGACGACGTTCACGTTCGTCATCTCGCTGTTGATCTGGACCGGTTTCGACAATTCGCAGTCCGGCTTCCAGTTCGTCGAGAAAGTTGCCTGGCTCGACTCCGGCATTTCCTACCATATGGGCGTCGACGGCATCTCGATGCTGTTCGTCATCCTGACGACCTTCCTGATGCCGCTCTGCATCCTGGCGTCGTGGGAATCGATCGAGAAGCGCGTCAAAGCCTACATGATCGCCTTCCTGCTGCTCGAAACGCTGATGATCGGCGTGTTCTGCGCGCTCGATATCGTGCTGTTCTACGTCTTCTTCGAAGCCGGCCTGATCCCGATGTTCATCATCATCGGCGTCTGGGGCGGCAAGCGGCGCGTCTATGCGTCGTTCAAGTTCTTCCTCTACACGCTGGCCGGCTCGGTGCTGATGCTGCTCGCCATCATGGCGATGTTCTACCAGTCCGGCACGACCGACATCCCCACTCTGTTGACGCACAATTTCCCGGCCAACATGCAGACATGGCTATGGCTCGCCTTCTTCGCCTCTTTCGCGGTGAAGATGCCGATGTGGCCGGTGCATACCTGGCTGCCGGACGCGCACGTCGAGGCACCGACGGCGGGGTCGGTCATCCTGGCAGCTATCCTCTTGAAGATGGGCGGTTACGGGTTCCTGCGTTTCTCCTTGCCGATGTTCCCGCTGGCGTCCGAGATGTTCGCGCCGCTGGTCTTCGTGCTCTCCGTCGTCGCCATCATCTACACTTCGCTGGTGGCGCTGATGCAGGAGGACATGAAGAAGCTGATCGCCTATTCGTCGGTCGCCCATATGGGCTTCGTCACCATGGGCATCTTCGCCATGAACCAGGAAGGCGTGCAGGGTGCCATCTTCCAGATGCTCAGCCACGGCCTCGTCTCCGGCGCGCTGTTCCTGTGCGTCGGCGTTATCTACGACCGCATGCACACGCGCGAGATCGACGCCTATGGCGGCCTGGTCAACAACATGCCGAAATACGCCGCCGTGTTCATGATCTTCACCATGGCCAATGTCGGCCTGCCCGGCACCAGCGGCTTCGTCGGCGAGTTCCTGACCATGCTCGGCGTGTTCCGGGTCAACACCTGGGTGGCGTTCTTCGCCGCCACCGGCGTCATCCTGTCGGCCGCCTACGCGCTCTGGCTCTATCGCCGGGTGATCTTCGGCGCGCTGACCAAGGACAGCCTGAAAAACCTGCTGGATCTGTCGCCGCGCGAGAAGCTGATCATCTACCCGCTGGTCATGCTGGTCATCTTCTTCGGCGTCTATCCCGCACCCGTCTTCGACGCGACGGCTGAATCGGTCAAGTCGCTCGTCACCAATGTCACTGCATCCATCGGCGCCGCGCAGACCGCGGCGGCGAACTGACCAGAGGTTTTGCGAAACATGACGCCGGACCTTCTCTCCAGCCTGTCGCTCTCGACGCCAGAGTTGATCCTTGCCGTCGGCGCCCTGGCGCTGCTGATGGTCGGGGCCTATTCGCGCGCCAACACAGCCAACACGGTGACTGGCATTGCCGTCGCCGTGCTGGTGATCGCCGGAGCCTGGCTGATCTTCCAAACCGGGCAGGGCAGCGCCTACGGCAATGCATTCATCCAGGATACCTTCGCCCACTTCATGAAAGTGCTGGCGCTGGTCGGCTCGGCGGTGACGCTGGTTATGTCGATGCGCTTTGCCAAGGCGGAACGGTTCGACAAGTTCGAATATCCGGTGCTGATCCTGCTCTGCACGCTCGGCATGATGCTGATGATCTCCGCCAACGGCATGATCGGCCTCTATCTCGGCCTCGAACTGCAGTCGTTGGCGATCTATGTGCTGTGCGCGATCAATCGTGACAATCTGCGCTCGACCGAGGCCGGCCTCAAATATTTCGTCCTCGGGGCGCTGTCGTCGGGCATGCTGCTCTATGGCATCAGCCTGGTCTACGGCTACACCGGCAACACCGGCTTCCAGGAGATCGCAACGGCACTGGGCAGCGGCGAGCGCCAGCTCGGCCTCGTCTTCGGTCTCGTCTTCGTGCTGGCCGGCCTTGCCTTCAAGATCTCGGCGGTGCCGTTCCACATGTGGACGCCCGACGTCTATGAGGGCGCCCCGACGCCGGTGACGGCCTTCCTGGCGGCGGCACCGAAGATGGCGGCGATGGCGCTGATCGTGCGCGTCACCATGGGCGCGTTCAAGCCGATCGCCGCCGACTGGCAGCAGATCATCGTCTTCATCTCGATCGCGTCGATGGCGCTCGGCGCTTTCGCCGCGATTGGCCAGACCAACATCAAGCGGCTGATGGCTTATTCCTCGATCGGCCATATGGGCTACGCGCTGGTCGGCCTTGCCGCCAACAGCCAGGCCGGCGTGCGCGGCGTCGCCATCTATATGCTGATCTATCTGGTGATGACGCTCGGCACCTTCGCCTTCATTCTCGCCATGCGGCGCAAGGAAGGCAATGTCGAGCAGATCAGCGATCTGGCCGGCCTGTCGTCGACCAACCCGATCATGGCGACGATCCTGACCATCCTGATGTTCTCGCTCGCCGGCATTCCGCCGCTCGCCGGCTTCTGGGGGAAATGGTACGTCTTCCTCGCCGCCATCAATGCCAATCTCTACGCGCTGGCGATCATCGGCGTGCTGGCCTCTGTCGTGGGCGCCTATTATTATCTGCGCATCATCAAGATCATGTGGTTCGACGAACCTGTCGGCGGTTTCGTGCCGATGGCGAGCGAATTGCGTGTCGTGCTCGGCGTCTCCGGCGCCTTCGTGCTGTTCTATGTGCTGATCGGCGGACCGATCGGCACCTATGCCGAAGCCGCCGCCAAGACGTTTTTCTAGACGGCATGGCGTTTCGGCTGGCTCCAACCTCGGCGTCGGAAGGGTTCCGGCTCGAGGCGCATGACAGCGTCGGCTCCACCAATGCGCTGGCGCTGGACCACGCAAGGGCGGGTGACCCGGGCAGGCTGTGGGTTGTTTCCAAGAAACAGGAAAGCGGGCGTGGACGACGTGGCCGCGTCTGGTCGACCCCCGAAGGCAATCTGGCGGCGACGCTGCTCGTCATCACCAATGCCGAGCTTCGCCTTGCCGCGACGCTGGGTTTCGTCGCCGGGCTGGCGCTGGCCGATGCGCTCGACGCCGTGGTGCCGAAGGGCCGGATTGCCATCGGCCTCGACGGCGGCAGTGAGGGAAAGAACCGTTTCGAGCTGAAATGGCCGAATGACGTGCTTGCCTCCGGCGCCAAGCTGGCCGGCATCCTGCTGGAATCGGCGATCCTGGAAGGCGGCCGTTTCGCGGTGGCGGTCGGCATCGGCGTGAATGTGGTGGCATACCCTGAGGATTTGCCCTATCCGGCAACATCATTGCGCGCGCTGGGCGCGACATGCGATGCGGAAACACTGTTCCTGGCGCTGTCGGATGCCTGGAGCGAGAATGCCCGGTTGTGGGACGGGGGGCGCGGACTTGCGGCCGTCAGGCGACGCTGGTTGGCTCGCGCGGCGGGGCTCGGTGGGCAGGTTGCTGTCAGAATTGACGGTAATGTCGTGCGTGGGATCTTTGAAACCATTGACGAGGACTGCCGTTTCGTGATCCGCGACGATGAAGGTTCTGTTCTGACGATTGCCGCCGGCGACGTGCATTTCGGCGCGGTCGCGTCTGCCCGCGTCTAGGGTCGTTCGCTAGCGGCTCTAAGTGTTTGTTTTCATGCAATTCCTGTGGGAAAATCGTTAGACACTTTTCCTGGAATTGCTTTATGGACTTGGTCTGAGGACCAGGAAGGAAAAAATCATGGCGAAAGCGGAAAACGCCGACCTTGTCTTCGTGCCGCTCGGCGGCGTTGGCGAGATCGGCATGAACTTCGCTCTTTACGGCTACGGTCCGCCGAGCGCGCGCGAGTGGATCGTTATCGATGTCGGTGTGACCTTCCCCGATGCCACCCTCCCCGGGGTCGACCTCGTGCTGCCAGATACGCGCTTTATCGAGGAGAACCTCGCCAATCTGCGCGGCATCGTCATCACCCATGCGCATGAAGACCATTATGGCGCGCTGCTCGACACCTGGCCGAAGCTGAAGGCGCCGGTGTGGATGACGCCGTTCAGCGCCGGCTTGCTCGAAGCCAAGCGGCAAGGCGAGCAGGGGGCTCCGAAAATACCGGTGACGATCTACAGAGCAGGTGAGAAATTCACCGTCGGTCCGTTCGAGATCGAGGCCATTCCGGTCGCGCACTCTATTCCCGAGCCGATGTCGCTGGCGATCACCTCGCCGGCCGGCACCGTCATCCACACCGGTGACTGGAAGATCGATCCGGAGCCGACGATCGGGCCGAAGACCGACGAGGCGCGTTTCCGCGCCTATGGCGACAAGGGCGTTCTGGCGCTGATCTGCGATTCGACCAACGCGCTGCGGGAAGGCGAGTCGCCGTCGGAAGTCGCGGTCGGCGAAGGACTGAAAGGTGTTATCCAGTCTGCCAAGGGCCGTGTTGCCGTCACCACATTTTCCTCCAATGTCGGCCGCATCGTCTCCATCGCCAGGGCGGCGCGCGATGCCGGCCGCCAGTGCCTGGTGCTCGGCCGCTCGCTGAAGCGGGTGATCGATGTCGCCGGCGAACTCGGCTATATGGACGGGCTGCCGGAATTCATCGCCGAGGAGGATTTCGGTTTCATCCCGCGCGAAAACCTCGTCATCATCTGCACCGGCAGCCAGGGCGAGCCACTTGCCGCATTGGCCAAGCTATCGCGCGACGAGATGAAATCGGTATCATTTACAGCCGGCGACACGGTGGTGTTTTCCTCGCGCACCATTCCAGGCAACGAGAAGGCGATCCTCGAGATCAAGAACCGCCTCATCGACCTCGGCATCAAGATCATCGAGGACGGCGACGCGCTGGTGCATGTCTCCGGCCATCCGCGGCGCAGCGAATTGCGCAAGATGTACGAATGGGTTCGACCGCAGATCGGCGTTCCCGTGCATGGCGAAGCGGCGCATCTTGTGGGGCAGGGGTCGCTGATGTCGACTTCGGGCATCGGCCAGGTGGCGCAGGTGCGCGACGGCGACATGCTCAGGCTTGCTCCCGGTCCCGCCACCATCATCGACCAGGTGCCGTTCGGCCGCATCTACAAGGATGGCAGGCTGATCGGCACCGATCAGGCGATGGGCATCCGCGACCGGCGCAAGCTATCGTTTGCCGGCCATGTCGCGGTCAATGTCGTGCTCGACGACAAATATGAGCTTGCCGGCGATCCCGACCTGGTCGCCATCGGCGTCGCCGAGGCCGACGGCCGTGGCGAGACGCTGGAGGACCTGATGATCGATGCGGCAATCGGCGCTGTGGACTCGATCCCCCGTCAGCGCCGAAAAGACCTCGACCTTGTGCAGGAAGCGGTCCGGCGCGCCGTGCGCGGCGCAGCCAACGAAGCCTGGGGCAAGAAGCCGCTGGTGACGGTGTTTGTGACGAGATGAGGGAGTAGGCAGTAGGCATTAGGCAGCAGAGGAAAAATGACAAAGATGCAGATCTATCACCATTCCCTACTGCCTACTGCCTACTGCCTATTGCCCTGAGGAAAACCTATGCTCGAACGCCTGAACCATGTCGCGCTTGTCGTGCCGGATCTGGCTGCTGCCGTCGCCGCCTATCGCAACACGCTTGGCGCTGAAGTGACGGAGCCGCAGGCGCTGCCGGAGCATGGCGTCACGGTGGTGTTCGTCAATGTCGGCAACACCAAGATCGAGCTTCTGGAGCCGTTGGGCGAGGGGTCGCCGATCGCTGCCTTCCTGGAGAAGAACCCTTCCGGCGGCATGCATCATCTTTGCTATGAGGTCGACGACATCCTGGCCGCGCGTGACCGTCTCAAGGCTGCCGGCGCCCGTGTGCTCGGCGACGGCAACCCGAAAACCGGCGCGCACGGCAAGCCGGTGCTGTTCCTGCATCCGAAGGATTTCTTCGGCACGCTGATCGAACTGGAGCAATCATGAGCTGGGTTTCGTTCACCGCCCTTTTTTTCGCGACCTGGTGGGTGGTGCTGTTTGCCGTGCTGCCGTTCAGTGTGAAGACGCAGGATGACGATCATGATGTGACGCTGGGCACGGTTCCGAGCGCGCCGCGCGGTCCCCATATGCTGCGCGCCGTGATCCGCACCACCCTCGCCACGGCCGTCCTCATAGGCATTTTTTATGGCCTGACGCATGGGTTGGGATATAGCCTCAACGACATCCCGCACATCGTGCCGGAATTCAACCAAACCCCAACCAAATAAACCGCCCCGCAAGGGCGTTTTTACCAGTTGGAATCCTGCGCGTTCCGAACAGGAATGCCGTGCCGTTTGCGGCTGCGCGAGTGCTGCCGCAAGGTAAGGTAGTTTGGCAACTCGTTGCGCTAAGCGGGTGATTGCACAAAAAAAATGCAAGGCACAAGGCCTTGCAATTTAAACGCGTCCGATCTGTTTCCGGTTTCCGGTGGCAGCGAGTAACCGCGCCTAGATCGCATCCTCCCAAGACTTTGACCGCGTAGGAGAGCAGATTTTTTTCTACCCTCTCGGTTATGAGGGCACATTAGCCTAACGCGAATGAAAATGTCACGAAGAATTTTGCCTTGAAACGGGCATTCTCGTGCTGCGCTGCACAATAGTGCGGCAGGCGTTGCTTGGGAAACGACCTGTAAGGCGCGCGGCGCAATCACGGCGCCTTGGAACGCCGCGCGTTTGCCCGATCCGCGAAGGACAGTGCAACAGTTTTACTCGCAGCAGCGCCGTATTTTTGAAAATCAATTTCCGATTTTCGGACCGGTGCGTCCGGGTTTCCATTCCGCCATGAAATGGCTATGAAGCCGGGGCAAGCAAGCCCGTGCCGCGCCGATTCCCGCGCGGCGATCCTCACTCACGGACCAGTCCATGCGTTTGTCGCGCTATTTCCTGCCTATCCTGAAAGAAAATCCGCGCGAGGCTGAAATCGTCTCGCATCGGCTGATGCTGCGCGCCGGCATGATCCGCCAGCAGGGGCAGGGCAGTTTCTCGTGGCTGCCGCTCGGCAAGCGGGTGCTGGACAAGGTCTGCCGCATCATCCGCGAGGAGCAGAATCGTGCCGGTGCGCTGGAAATCCTGATGCCGACCATCCAGTCGGCCGATCTGTGGCGCGAAAGCGGCCGCTACGACGACTACGGCAAGGAGATGCTGCGCATCAAGGACCGGCAGGACCGCGACATGCTCTACGGTCCGACCAATGAGGAAGTGGTCACCGAGATCGTCCGCGCCTATGTGAAATCCTACAAGGACCTGCCGCTCAATCTCTACCACATCCAGTGGAAGTTCCGCGACGAGGTGCGGCCGCGCTTCGGCGTCATGCGCAGCAGGGAATTCCTGATGAAGGATGCCTATTCGTTCGACCTCGACTTCGAGGGCGCCAAGGCGGCCTACAACAGGATGTTCGTGTCATATCTCAGGACGTTTACGCGCATGGGCCTGCAGGCTATCCCGATGCGGGCCGACACCGGACCGATCGGCGGCGACCTCAGCCATGAATTCATCATCCTTGCCGATACCGGCGAGAGCCAGGTCTACTGCCATCGCGACTATCTTTCGCTCGATGTGCCGGGAGAGAAGACCGACTTCACCAACGACGCCGAGATCGGCGACATCGTCAAGACGTGGACGACGCCTTACGCCGCCACCGACGAGATGCATGACGAGGCGGCTTGGGAAAAGATCGGCGAGAACGACAAGGTTTCGGCTCGAGGCATCGAGGTCGGCCACATCTTCCATTTCGGCGACAAATATTCCAAGCCGATGGGCGCCAAGGTGACCGGCCCCGACGGCAAGGATCATTTCGTCTCCGGCGGCTCCTACGGCATCGGTCCGTCGCGCCTTGTCGCGGCGATCATCGAAGCGAGCCATGACGACAACGGCATCATCTGGCCGGAGGCGGTGGCGCCGTTCGACATCGGGCTGATCAACATGAAGGCGGGCGACGCCGAGTGCGACCGCGTCTGCGACGAGCTGCATGCCGCTTTCGTCGCTGACGGCAAGGACGTGCTCTATGACGACACCGACCAGCGCCCCGGCGGCAAGTTCGCCACCGCCGACCTGATCGGCCTGCCGTGGCAAGTGATCGTCGGACCGCGCGGCGTGGCTGCCGGCGAGATCGAGATCAAGAATCGCAGGACCGGCGAGCGCGAGACGCTGCCGATCGCGGATGCGAAAAAGCGCTTCGGTATCGCCGCATGAGCGAAGCGGTGGCGGCAAGATCGGCGGGCGCCGGGCCTTTTTCCATTTTCGAGCGCATGGTCGCCTGGCGCTATTTGCGCTCGCGGCGCAAGGAGACGGTGATCTCGGTGATCGCGTCGATCTCCTTCCTCGGCATCATGCTGGGGGTCGCCACGCTGATCGTGGTGATGGCGGTGATGAACGGCTTCAGGGCGGAGCTGCTGACACGCATCCTCGGCGTCAACGGTCATCTCATCGTGCAGCCGCTCGATTCGCCGCTCGAGGATTATGCCCAAGTCGCCGGCCGCATCAACGGTGTATCAGGCGTCAGATACGCCATCCCGCTGATCGATGGCCAGGTGCTGGCACAGGGCAATGTCGGCGGCGGAACCGGTGCGCTGGTGCGCGGCATCCGCGGCGAGGATCTCGGCAAGATCGCCATCGTTGCCGGCAACATCAAGCAGGGCTCGATCGCCGATTTCGATACGGGCGAGGGCGTGGCCATCGGCAAGCGCATGGCCGAGAATCTCGGCCTGACGCTCGGCGACACCATCACCCTGATCTCGCCGGACGGCGATGTGACCCCGATTGGCACGACGCCGCGCATGAAGGGCTACAAGATCTCGGCGATCTTCGAAGTCGGCATGTCGGAATATGACACGTCCATCGTCTACATGCCGTTCTCCGAGGCGCAGCTTTATTTCAACATGGACGGCCGGGCGCAAACGATCGAGATCTATGTCGACAATCCCGATGACGTCGATGCGCTGAAACCGAAGGTGGAGGCGGCAGCGCAGCGGCCGATCGACATGGTCGACTGGCGCCAGCGCAACGAGACGTTCTTCTCCGCCCTGCAGGTCGAGCGCAATGTCATGTTCATGATCCTGACGCTGATCGTGCTGGTGGCGGCGCTCAACATCATTTCCGGCCTGATCATGCTGGTGAAGGACAAGGGCCACGACATCGCCATCCTGCGCACCATGGGAGCGTCGCGCGGCGCCATCCTGCGCATCTTCCTGATGACTGGGGCAGCGATCGGCGTGACCGGCACGCTCGCGGGCGTGCTGCTCGGCGTGCTGATCTGCACCAACATCGAATCCATCCGCCAGTTCTTCTCCTGGATGACCGGCAAGGTGCTGTTCAACCCGGAGCTCTATTTCCTCAGCCAGCTGCCGGCGAAGATGGATCCGCGCGAGACGACCTATGTCATCCTGATGGCGCTCGGCCTGTCATTCCTGGCAACGGTTTTTCCAGCATGGCGGGCCGCGCGCCTCGATCCCGTCGAAGCCTTGAGGTACGAGTGATGGCCGAGGCCATTATCGAGTTGAAGAGCGTCGAGCGGCACTATGTCCAGGGGCCGCGCAAGCTCACCATTCTCAACGGCGCCGATTTCTCGCTGAAGCGCGGCGAGATGGTGGCGCTGGTGGCGCCGTCGGGCACCGGCAAGTCGACGCTGTTGCACACGGCCGGCCTCTTGGAGCGCCCCGATGCCGGCGACGTCATCCTCGCCGGCCGCGCCTGCGGACGCCTCTCCGACGACGACCGCACGGCGATCCGCCGCAACGATGTCGGCTTCGTCTACCAGTTCCATCATCTGCTGCCGGAGTTTTCCGCGCTGGAAAACATCATGATGCCGCAGCTCATCAAAGGGCTGAGCCGCAAGGAAGCGGCGGAGCGTGCGGCACAGCTGCTCGACTACATGCAGATCGGCAAGCGCGCGTCGCACCGGCCGTCCGAGCTTTCCGGCGGCGAGCAGCAGCGCGTCGCCATTGCCCGCGCCGTTGCCAATGCGCCGCTGGTGCTGCTGGCGGATGAGCCGACCGGCAATCTCGACCCGGTCACCGCCTCCTATGTGTTCGAGGCGCTGGCGGCGCTGGTCAAGCAATCGGGCCTCGCGGCGCTGATCGCCACCCACAATCACGAGCTGGCGTCGCGCATGGACCGGCGCGTCACGCTGGCCGACGGCAAAGTGGTGCCGCTCTAGGGCACGGCGATACTCAGATAATGCCGGCCTGATCTGAATCTCGACGGGCCCTGGTCGGCGCCGGGCCACCCTCGCACGCCCGTCAACCTTTTCTTAACCCTGCCGATCCGACCTCCCGAAAATTTCGGAGACAGCCGGATTGTGCACGTTGACATTTGAACAAAACTAGAACAAAATACGAACATATCAACAACAGGAGAGAGTTATGACCGATCTGGTTCAGGATGTCATCTCACTGGTTTGCATGAGCACTTTCCTCGTTTCCATGGCAATCTGGATCGGAGCCATGTGATTTTGGCGGCATTCGGCGCCGCGGATCCTGCGCGCTCAAGACCGTTGCGCCCGTTAAGCCTTTCTTGCCGCCGCGACGATAGGGTGATCTGAAAGACAGGGGAGCAACGTCCAAGTGTCGCCCATCGTCACGGCCATTCTGGCCAGCAATCTCGGGCTGATCTTTCTCTTGATGACCGTGCCGTTTGGTTTGCGCACGGTCCGGCTGTCTCGTCTGGTGGCGATGGACCGGCAACGTCTCTGGCAGGCGCTGTGGCCGCTCGGCAGCGATGCCGGCTGGTCCGGTGAGATACTCTCGGCCGAAGGGCCGGACGGCGAGGGCGTGGCTCGAATCATGCTGTCCTGGGAAGGCCGCGATGGCAAGCCGATCGAGCGCAAGTCGCGGTTTGAAGACGTCGTAGAGGGATGCCGCTTTTCGATGCGCGTCATCGAGGACACCGCGCTCGACGCTTCGTTCTGGAAGGATTATCGCGAAACCGCCGAACTTGTTTCCGAGGGCAACGGCACGCGGGTGACGCTCAGCCAGACCGATCGCTATCGCGGCGTTGCCTTCCTGGTGTTCCGCTATTTCGCCATGCGCCGCGAACTCTCCAAGCTGCAGCGCTGGGCGCGGACCGGGCAGTATCGCAAGGGCGGCTGGTTCGAGCATCCGCTCAGCCAGGTCGGCTTCGCCGGTCTTTCCGCGCTGATCCTGTGGCCGTTCTTCGGGCTTCATTTCGGCGGGCTGGCATTGGCCGCGATCCTGACGTCGGTTGTCGCCCTGCATGAGCTCGGTCACATGGCTGCATTTCGGCTGATGGGCCACAACAGGGCACGGATGATCTTCATTCCATTGCTCGGTGGCATCGCCATCGGTGGGCGGCCGTATGACAGCCGTTTCGAGGTCGCCTTCGTGGCGCTGATGGGCGCCGGCTTCTCCGCCTTCCTGGTACCGATCGCAATCGCTGCGAGCACCTTTGCCGGCGCGGAAGGGCATCGGTTGGCGGCTGGGCTGCTGGCGACGCTGGCTGGCTTCGCCGCCCTGTTCAATATCGCCAATCTTGTGCCGGTGTGGAAGTTCGACGGCGGCCAGGTGCTGCGCCAGATCTGTCCGGGGCCCATCGTGCTGGCGCTGGCCTCGTTCTTCCTGCTCTCGGCCTTTCTGGCGGTGGGTTGGCAGGCCGGCTTTTCCTCCAACTTTCTGCTCGCTACAGGGGCGGTGTTTTCAATTCTCAGCCTGCTGACGATGAGCAGCGGGTTCAAGCCGCGCCACGAGCTGAAGCCGATCCGCACCGTCGACCGCTTCGCCATGGCGGCGGCGCTGCTGGCGGTGTTCGCCATCCATGGCTACGGCGTCTTGTGGGCCTCAGCTCAGCTAACTTGAGCCGTGCCGGATCAGGAAGAATCAACCCGCCTTGCGTGCGGCTTCGACAGGCAATGCCGTGGCGGGACCGAAGACATCCTCGAAGGCGGATTTCAGCGCGAGATCGAGGTCGGCCATTGTCAGGGGAAGACCGAGGTCGACGAGGCTGGTGACGCCGTGGTCCTGCACGCCGCAGGGCACGATGCCACTGAAATGGTCGAGATCCGGTTCGACATTGATGGCGATGCCGTGAAAGCTCACCCAGCGTCGCAGCCGGATGCCTATTGCCGCGATCTTGTCCTCGGCCGGCGAGCCGTCCGGCAGGGAAGGGCGATCTGGACGCACAACCCAGACACCGACCCGGTCCTCGCGGCGCTCGCCATGCACGTTGACGGCTGCGAGCGTGCCAATGATCCACTGTTCGAGCGCGGCGACGAAGGCGCGCACATCCTCGCGTCGTCGCTTCAGGTCGAGCATGACATAGGCAACCCGCTGGCCCGGTCCATGGTAGGTGTATTCGCCGCCGCGTCCTGCTTCAAACACCGGGAAGCGGTTGGCGTCTATCAGATCCTCGCCGCGGGCACTGGTGCCGGCCGTGTAAAGCGGCGGATGTTCGACCAGCCAGACCATTTCGCCGGCGGCGCCGCTGCGGATCGCCTCGGCGCGCGCCTCCATGAATGCAAGCGCATCGGGGTAGGCGGTGAGGCCCGGTTCGACGCGCCATTCGACCGGTGCCGACCCGGGGAGCGGCAGGAACGACGTGGCGATCTGGCTTCGTTCTGGCATGACGTATCTCGTGTTGCCCTCATATGGCGCCAATCCGGCGAAACGTCCAGTTCGGCCCTGCATTGCCATCCTGTGGAACGTTATGCCAATCGCCTGACATTATTGCGTGCCGCGCACTTGTTTCGCCGGAAACGATTTGCTACACGCCGCGAGCCGGTCAGTTCCGGCTCTACCACGTGCGGTCGTGGCGGAATTGGTAGACGCGCAGCGTTGAGGTCGCTGTGGGGCAACCCGTGGAAGTTCGAGTCTTCTCGACCGCACCAGTTTCTCTTCCCAGAATCCGATTTGTGCCAGCCTCCGCCTGCTGCGGGCAGGGCGCATTTCGTTTGATATTCCCGCGCTTTACGCCATTTCCTCATTGAACATCGGATTCTCCCAAAACCGGTTTCCACTTTTGGGCCCGATGTTCTAGACCTGATTTGCACCTTTTCCGGGATTGCGATGGCGGGAGGCGCTGGTGGAAGGCCAGGACGAACGGATGACCGGCGCCAGGGCCGCCGAGGAACACCAAGCCGATATCTATGGCGAGGACGGCGCCGTTCTTTCGTCCTTCCTGGCCCAGATCGGTGCTGCGATCGCCGATCGCGACACGCTCGCGCTGAAGCGTGAAGTCGACGACCTGCACCAATCGGAACTCGGCGACCTGCTCGAGGCGCTGCACCCCGACCAGCGCCGCGCGCTGGTTGAACTGTTGGGCGCCGACTTCGACTTCTCCGCGCTGACCGAGGTCGACGAGGCGATCCGCATGGAGATCGTCGACAATCTGCCCAATGCGCAGATCGCCCAGGCGGTGCAGGAACTCGATTCCGACGACGCGGTCTACATTCTCGAGGATCTCGACCAGGAAGACCAGGACGAGATCCTGTCGCAGCTGCCGTTCACCGAGCGGATCAGGCTGCGCCGCTCGCTCGATTATCCGGAAGAGACCGCCGGCCGCCGCATGCAGACGGAGTTCGTCGCGGTGCCGCCGTTCTGGACGATCGGTCAGACCATCGACTACATGCGCGAGGACAACAACCTTCCGGAGCGTTTCAGCCAGATCTTCGTCATCGATCCGAGCTTCAAGCTGCTTGGCGCCATCGACCTCGACCAGATCCTGCGCACCAAGCGCTCGGTCAAGGTCGAGGAGGTGATGCATGAGACGCGGCACGCCATTCCCGCCACCATGGATCAGGAAGAGGCGGCGCGGGAATTCGAGCAGTACGATCTTCTGTCGGCCGCCGTCGTCGACGAGAACGAGCGGCTGGTCGGCGTGCTGACCATCGACGATGTCGTCGACGTCATCCAGCAGGAGGCCGAGGAAGATCTGATGCGCATGGGCGGCGTCGGCGACGAAGAGCTCTCCGACAGTATCTTTTCGACCTCGCGCTCGCGCGTTCCGTGGTTGCTGATCAACCTTTTGACCGCGTTCCTGGCGGCGTCGGTGATCAGCCTGTTCGACCGCACGATCGAACATATCGTGGCACTGGCGGTGCTGATGCCGATCGTCGCGGGCATGGGCGGCAACGCCGGCTCGCAGACCATGACCGTCACCGTGCGGGCGCTGGCGACCAGGGATCTCGACATCTACAACGCCAGCCGCATCATTCGCCGCGAGATGGGGGTCGGCTTCATCAACGGCATCATCTTCGCCATCCTGATCGGTGTCGTCGCGGCAGCCTGGTTCCGCGATCCCAATCTGGGCGGCATCATCGCGGCGGCGATGATCATCAACATGTTCGTGGCCGCGCTCGCCGGCATCCTGATCCCGCTGCTGCTCGACCGTTTCAAGATCGATCCGGCGGTCGCTTCTGCGGTCTTCGTCACCACGGTTACCGATGTCGTCGGCTTCTTTGCGTTTCTGGGCATCGCCACATGGTGGTTCGGTGTGCGTTGAGGTGCGCCCTTCAATTGACTTTTACGTAAACGCCGTGCGAGGCTAGCGCGGGGCGCCATGTCGATTCCGGCATGGCATGGGTTTGGTCGGGATTCCGGCGTGTGGGAGTGACAATGCGGGAATATTATTCGATCACCGAGTTGACTCGCGAGTTCGACGTATCGACGCGGACGCTGCGCTTCTATGAGGATGAAGGACTGGTGCAGCCGGTGCGGCGTGGCCGCACACGACTGTTTCGCCCCTCCGATCGCCACCTCATCCGGCAAATCATGCGCGGCAAGAGACTTGGTTTTTCGATCAACGAAATCCGCGAAATCATCCAGATGTACAAGGAGCCGCCCGGCGAGGTCGGTCAACTCAAGCTGATGATCAAGCGCATCGAGGAAAAGCGCGAGGACCTCAGGCAGAAGCGTCGCGACCTCGAGGAAACGCTCGCCGAACTCGACCAGGCCGAAGAGTCCTGCGTCGAGCGGTTGGTGGAGCTTGGCGTCAACACCTGAATGGCCAATGATCGCGGTCGTTCCGGCAAATCTGCGTCTTCTCACAGCGCGAGCGACACAACCGCGCAGCCATAGGCTTCGAGTTCAATATCGCCGCCAACCGGTCGGCCCGTCAAGAGATCGATACCCAGCGGTACGTTCGGCACGGTGATGGAAGTATCCCTGGTATTCAAAACGAACATCAGTTGACGGTCGTTGGTTTCGCGCATGGACACCTCCACCCCGGCCGGCAGTTCCGGCAGCAAGGGCACCACGCCGGCCTTGGCCAGAACGACATCGGCGATTGCTTCGGCAAGCTCGGGCGTCAGATAGGTGCCGACATAGACGACGCGACCCTGGCCGAGTTGGCGAGAGGTGATGGCCGGCTGTCCGGCGCAAAAACGGTTCGACCATGTGCCCAGCACCTCGGCGTCCGGCTCGACCTCGAGCAGCTCGTAGAGGTGGGCTGCCTCGAACTGCCTGTTGCCCAGGGTGAAGCGATATTTGCGCTCTGCCGACGAAGACGGCAGTGGTGACGGAGGCACGTAGGCGCCCATCGCGGCCTGCCGGAACAAGGGGAACAGCCCAGTGCCGCCCTCCGGAACCAGGCGGCCGAATTCGGTGACCCTGACGCCGCTCAACGCCGAAAGCTCGCGCCCGGGTGCTTGCTCGCGCACAATGTGGTTGTTCTCGTCTCGGGTGCCGGTCAACGCCGACAGGATCAGCGTGCCGCCGTTGCGGACGAACGTCTCGACCGGGGCAGTCCATTCCTGCTTCCACATCACCCAATGCGGAACATAGAGCGCCTTGAGCCGTGACAGATCGTCCTCAGGGTGGATGAAGCCGCAGGCAATGCCATTCTGGTAGCAGTAGCGATGCAACAGCGTGGCGTCTTCGAGCGGGCTCGGTAATCCCATAGGATAGGTCTTGTGCGCCTCCTGGTTGTCGAAATCGGCGCTGGCAATGCCGAGGTCCATGCGCACGACGGTGCCGAGGATCTGGTCCTTGATGGCGGCGATCTCATGGAAGAAGCGGCTTGCCTCGTCGTAGCGGCGACGCGGCACATCGTCGTGATCGATGACCCCCATCCAGTAGATCTCGGCACCGAAATGGGCAGGGCGCCATCGGAAAAACATTATGCCGTCAGCGCCGCGCGCCACGGACGTCATTGCCATGCGGCGCATCTCTCCCGGCTCCGGCGTCATTGTCGAAAAACCCGGCTGGCTGCCGAAACCGGAAGCCTGCTCCGGCACGATGTAATTGCCGGTGTATGCGCGGCAGATGTCGAGATGCAGCGCCTGGGTGGCCGCATGTCCACCGGTGCGCCTCATCTCGTCGTACAGCATCGGATAGATATCGAAGCCGATGAAATCGAGGTCTTGCCCGAACTGGCCGCGGAAATCGATGTCGGCGAGCTGGCCAAGATTGTGAAAGATGAACCAGTCCGGATTGGTGGCGCGCAGGATCTCGACCTGGTCGTGCTGGAAAGCCGCCGTCGCCGCGGCCAGGAACCGGTGGTAGTCCTGCACATGCCCAGGGCTCGGATAGGACGGCATCAGCGGGCGCGGCAGGTCGATCTGCGAGAAATCGTCGTAGGCGGTCGCCCAGAAATGGCCGCCCCAGGCGAAATTCAGCGCGCCGATCGCACCGTATTTGTGCTGGAGGAATTTCTGGAATTCCAGCCGTGTCGCCGGCGCGAACGATTCTGAAACGGTCGTATTGAGCTCATTGTCGGTCTGCCAGCCGATGACGCGGGGATTGTCCCTGTAGTGTTCGGCCATGGCGCGCGTGATGCGCCGGCTATGGCCGCGGAACACCGGGCTGGTGGTGTCGGCATGTTGGCGCGATCCGTGGCTTGCGGGGCGGCCGCTCACATCGACACGCAGCACCTCCGGATAGTTGGCGGTGAGCCAGCGCGGCGGCGTGGCCGTAGGCGTACACATGATGGTGTCGATCCCTGCGTTCGCGAGAACCTCGATCGCGCGGTCGAACAGGCCGAAGTCGACCTTGCCTTCGTAGGGTTCGAAGATGTGCCAGGCGAACTCGCCCATCCGGACCGTGTTGACGCCGGCTGCAGCCATACGTTCGGCATCGCGCCGCCAGCTGCTTTCGTCGACATGTTCGGGATAATGCGGCGCTCCCAGCAGGAAGCGGTCGAGGTTGAGTGGTCGCCATACCGAAAGCGGGGCGGGCTTGTTGCGCTGCATACAAGGATACTCTTGGATTCGGGGGTCAGGTTGCGGGGACGGGTTTTCGCGGCGTCAGCGTGCGGCCATCGGGTCCGAAGAGATAGGCATCGGCGAGATCGAAGCCAGCGGTGAGCTGGGCCCCGACGCTGATCGGAGACACCTTGTTGAGCTGGACCGTGAAATTGCCTGTGCCGCTGTCCGAATTGGTCGCCTGAAGAGGAGAGGCGTCGAGGTAAAGAACCGTTTCCCGGCCCAGATGTTCGACCAATCGCACCTGGCCTGGGAACGATGCCTGGCGTGCATTCGCCGCTTCGACCAGGTGCAGATTTTCCGGCCGGATCCCGACGGTCACCGCGTCGCCTGCCGAAAGGCCGTCGATGCCGCCAAAGGCAAGCGCCGGCATTCCGGCCGCCGTCAGCGTGATCTCGCCCGCACCGACGGTTTCCACCCTCGCTTCGATGAAGTTCATGCGCGGCGCGCCGAGAAAGCCGGCGACGAAGATATTCGCCGGATTGGCGTAGAGTTCGAGAGGAGAGCCGACCTGCTCGACTCGCCCTTTATTCAGCACCACGATCCGGTCCGCCATGGTCATGGCCTCGATCTGGTCGTGAGTGACGTAGACCATGGTCGATCCGAGCTGGGCGTGAAGGCTGGAAAGCTCGACCCGCATCTGCGTGCGGAGCGCGGCGTCGAGGTTCGACAGCGGTTCGTCGAACAAGAAGACTTCAGGCGAGCGCGTTATGGCGCGGCCGATCGCGACGCGCTGGCGCTGCCCGCCCGACAATTGCTTCGGGCGCTTGTCCAGTTGCTCCTCGAGGCGAAGTATCTGCGCGGCGCGCTTGACGGCGGCGTCGATCTCCGCCTTCGGGCGTTTCGCCATCCGCAGGCCGAAGCCCATGTTCTCGGCCACGGTCATGTGCGGATAGAGTGCATAGGACTGGAAGACCATGGCGATGCCGCGATCGCCGGGCTCTTCCCTGGTGACGTCGCGCCCGTTGATCACGACCTGGCCGGAGTTGATGGTCTCAAGCCCGGCGATCGTCTTCAGCAATGTCGATTTTCCGCAACCGGAGGGCCCGACCATGACGACGAACTCGCCCTTTTCGATCCTCAGGTCGACCGCCTTCAAGGCGTGATAGCCGGCGTAGTGCTTGTCGACCTTGCGCAGTTCCACGCTGCTCATCGCGCGCCGCCTTTCTGTATTGACCGGTTGCGTCCGTACGGTGCGGCCTGAATTCCTCGAACAAAAATCATCCCTTGACCGCCCCCATGGTGAGGCCGCTGATGAAGTGCTTCTGCATCAGGAAGAACATGACCACGGGCGGCAGGGCGACGAAGATCGTTGCCGCCGAGACGATGTTCCAGGCGGACGTCCATTCGCCGCGCAGATTGTTCAGCCCGGCTGTGACGGGTTTGACGGCGTCGCTCTGGGTAAGCACGATCGCCCAGAAATAATCATTCCAGATGAAGGTGAAGGTGAGGATGGCCAGCGCCGCCAGCGCCGGTCGTACCAGGGGTACCACCACATGGCGCAGCACCTGGAAGGGCGACGCGCCCTCGGCGCGCGCGGCCTGGAACAATTCGCCCGGCAGTGCCGCGATGAAGTTTCGCATGAACAGCGTCGCAAAGCCGGTCTGGAAGGCGATGTGGAATACGATCAGCGCGTAGACCGTGTCGTAGAGGCCGAGCCTGACCATGAGGTCACGCACCGGGATCATCATGACCTGGGCCGGCAGGAAATTGCCGCCGACGAACAGCGCGAAAATGAGATTTGAGCCGCGGAACGGATAGCGCGACAGCACGAAGCCGGTCAACGTCGACAAGATCAGCACGCCGATCACCGAGGGGATGGTGATCAGCAGGCTGTTGAGGAAGAAGCGCAGCATCGCGGTCTGCTCGAAGACCGCCGTGTAGTTCTCGATCAGGCTGAACTTCTGTGGCCAGCCCCAGTAATTGCCTGCCATCAATTCCTCATTGGAGCGGATCGAGGTCAGCATGACGGCAATCAGCGGCAGCAGCCACAGCGCGACGACCAGCGTCACGCCGCCGACGTAGAGCCCGCGCTTGATCTTGGCGTCTTCGGGGATCGGGCGCGGATACATCAGGCATTGCTCCGTTCGGCCTTGATGAGGCCGTGCAGGTACCAGGCGATGAAGGCGCTCATAATCACGAAGAGCACCGTGGCGATCGCCGCGCCATAGCCGAAGCGATAGGAAAAGATCGATTCCTCGTACATCTGGTAGGCGAGCACAGTCGATGAGCCGTAGGGACCGCCGGTGGTCATGACGGCGACCATGTCGAAGGAGCGCAGCGCACCGATCACCGTCACCGCGATGGCGATGAAGCCGACCTGCGACAACTGCGGCAGGACTACGTGGCGAAGCATGCGCCAGCCGCGTGCTCCGTCGACGCGTCCGGCGCCGATCAGATCCTCGTCGAGGTTGTTCAGCCCCGCCAGGAACAGAACCATGCAGAAGGCGATCTGCGGCCAGAGAGCTGCGGCGGCGACCGCGAAAGTGGCGAAATTCTCGTCGGAAAGCAGCGCCGGCGCGGTGGCACCGAACAGGCCGAAGATCAATTGCAGCAAGCCGAAGGTGGGATCATAGACCCAGCCGAAAACGACACCCACGGTCACCGTAGCCAGCACCAGAGGGACAAAGAACAGGGACTTCAGAATGCGCATGCCGCGGATCTGCTGGTTGACGATCAGCGCCAGCGCGAGACCGATCGGCGGCGCCAGCATGAAGATCAGCAACCAGATGACGTTGTTCTTCAGCGAGACGTAGAATTGCGGGTCCTCGGCCAACTCGGCATAGTTGGCGAGGCCGACCCAGGTCTTGGCGCCGATACCGTCCCATTCGTGCAGCGAAATCCAGACCGTCTCGACGGAGGCGGCAAGGATCACCAGGCTGAACAGGATGAGGCCCGGCAGAAGGAACAATGCCGGCGTCAACCAATGACGATGTCTGCGCCAGAAGCGGGGCATGGGAATTCATCCAAAAAGGAGACGGGGCCGCCAGGGCAAGCGGCGCCCGTCAAGTCCGGGAGGACTAAGCTGCGTTCAATTTGTCTCAAAACCGCTGCGCGCTTTTGAGCGACAGCATCAGCTGAATATTCTCTTGCGGGTCTTTTCCAGCCGTTCGAGGATCTGATCGCGCCGTTCGGGTTTGACCATGAATTCCTGAAGCCCGGTCATGCCTTCCTGGGCCATGTCCGGATCGGTGTCGCGATCGTAGTATTGCGACGTGCCGACCACTTTCTTCAGCTCTTCCACGGCGGCGTTGACCAGCGGGTCGTTGCTGGGTGGGCAGTCGTTGCGCGGCGGGATCGCTCCCTCGGCGGCGAGGAAGGCTCCGAGATTCTCCGGTTTGTAGAAATAGGCGAGGAAGTCGCGCGCGCCTTGCTTGTTCTTGGCGTTGGCCGGAACATGAACGGAGTTGACCGAAAAATCCTCATATCTGGCGACACCGGGGATGATTTCGGGAAACGGCGCGTAGGCGAGCTGCGGGAGGTCTGCCTCCGGGAAGGCGGACCTGACGAAACCACCAAGGTCCATCATGGCGGCCTTCTTCTGCGCCAGGGCGGCGCCGGCCTGCTCCCAGCCGAAGGAACTGTGGTTCGGCGAGAAGAACCCGGCCTTGATCAGCTCGCTCCATTTGTCGAAGACGGGCGTAAGCATCGGGTCGGTGTACTGGACCTTCCCGTCCATCAGGGCGATGTGCTTGTCGAGGCCGTTGATGCGCAGGTTCATATGGTCGAACCAGCCGCCCGCGGGCCAAAGCTCCTTGGTACCCATGCTCATCGGGATCATGCTTGCGGATTTCGCGGCCTCGCCAAAGGCGAGAAAATCGGTCCACGTCTTCGGCGGCGTCCAATTGTGTTCGGCAAAAACATCCTTGCGGTAGAACAGACCCCAAAGCAGGCCGCCCATCGGCAGGCCATACTGCTTGTCGCCGACCGTGACTGCATTTGTCGTGGCGCCGAGCACGCTCTTGTAGTTCTCGCGGGCGAACAGATCGGAGATGTCGTCGAACAGGCCTTTGGTGACAAAGGCCTTCATGCGGTTGCCGGAGAACCAGAAGCAGATGTCGGGGGCGCCGACGACCAAATAGCTGCGGATCGCCGTCTTGTGCGCCTCGTGGTCCATGTTGTTGATGGTGATCTTGGCGCCGGATTTCGCCTCGTATTCGGCTGCCAGCCTGTGCAGGATGTCGCGTTGCCCGGCGTTGCTGAGATTGGAAATGATGGTGATTTCCTGCGCCTGCGCCAGGGCCGGCAAGCAGAGGCTTCCGGTGGCAGATGCAGCGAGCGCCGCGCCCGTGCCCTTCAGGAATCGGCGTCTTGTCGTGGATAGCATTGTAGCGGTGATGGTCATGGCTTTTATCTCCTCCCTGAGAACAGCCGGATTCCAATTGAACCACGGCGAGTCGTAGCGTATGCAGATGGAGCCGGTCAATATTTAATTTACAAAATTAACAATGAGGGAAGAATGAAACTGAAAGGCGACCAGCAGACGTCGCGCTCGATCAATCGCCGGCTGATTCTCAACCTGCTGCGAAGGGAAGGGGCGATCAGTCGTGCCGAGATTGCCGCGATCACCGGACTAAGCCCGGCGGCGGTGACGTTCGTCGTCACCGACCTGTTGCACGAGAACATTCTGATGGAGGGAGAGGCCAGCGTTGGAGCGCCGGGGCGGCGGCCAATCCCGATCAACATCAATTATGCCGGCCGCCTTGTCGTCGGGTTCAAGCTGATGGTCGGTGCGATCGATTGCGTGCTGACTGACCTGGCCACGACACCGCTTGTCTCCAAACGCGTCGCTGTGCCCGATCAGTCGCCACGAAGCACGGTAGAAGCCTGCGCCGCCGCTGTCAGCCAGTTGCTTGCCGATCGGGCCGCGCCAACCGGGGCGCAGCTCAGCGGCATCGGCATCGCCGTGCCCGGGGTCATCGACCATGGCGTCTGCCGGCTCAGTCACCGGTTCAATTGGACCGACGTGCCGATAGCGGCCATGCTGGCCGATCTCGTCAATGTGCCTGTGTGGGCCGACGACGATACCAACGCTTTCGCGCTGGCGCAGCAATTGTTCGGTCTCGGCCGGCATCACCGCACTGTCGGCGCGCTGGCCATCGGCGCCGGGATCAGTTGCGCGGTGGTGATCGATGGTTCGGTCCATCACGGCGCGAACGGGGCCGCGGGCAAAATCGGGCACTCCATCTACGATCCAAACGGGCCGCAATGCGAGTGTGGCCGCCGCGGATGTCTTCAGACGTTCTTCTCCGAACCAGCATTGGTGAAGCGGTGGCGTGAGACGAAGGGCCTCTCAGCCGACGTTGACCGCTACGACATGGTCAGAGCGGCCAAGACCGGTGACGAGGTGGCCGTGAATTTGCTGCGCGAAGCGGGCGAAGGCATTGGCAGGTTTCTGGGCAGCTTCTGCAACATCATCGATCCGGAGGTGATTGTCGGCGGCGGCGAAGCGGTGAGCTTCGGCGACTACCTCTTCGAGCCCATGCGCGACGCGCTACGGCGTTACGCAATGTGGACTCCACCGCCGATCACGCCGGACTGGGCAGACGATTCGTGGGCGCGGGGCGCCGCCGCCCTCGCTACCCAGCGGCTGTTTGATTTCGAAAGCAGGCCTGGAGAAGTCGCGGCCGTATAGGCAATATCTCGAATTCCGACGCCCGCGGTAAGGCTTGCTCAAATCCAGCGTCGCACGCGTTTCGCGTAGTCGCGGTATTTCTTGCCGAACTTCGCCGCCAGCACCTTTTCCTCGCTCTCGATGGCCATCTTCTGCGTGGCGAAGGCCGCGATGAACGCCAGCGGGAGGAACCACGCTATCCCCGAGACAAAGGCGACGCCGATCAACAGCAGCGTGTTGGCCAGATAGATCGGATTGCGGGTGATGCCGAAGGGACCTGACGTGACCAGGTGATCGGGCACCGCGTTGGGGTTGAGCGTGGTCTTGGCCCGGATCATGGTGCGGATCGCGGTAAGCCAGAGTGCGGCGACGGCGAACAGGGCCACCCAGCCGGCCGCGAAAAGAATATCGCCCAGGAGGTCGCCGATCCAGGGCAGGGGGTAGAGCAGGCCAAGGGCAATGCTGATGGCGATGGCTGCGATGTAGATCAGCGGCGGCCACGGTATGAGCCCCGCCTTCGGCTGTTGCTCGGTCATTTGACCCCTTCCTCCATCAACTTGCTGTCGGTTTTGGCGGTACACATGCCGGCAAGGTCGGACAAGTGTGCTTTCCATTCCGCAGTCTGGTCGTTGTTGTAGAGCCGATCAAGCGTCGCCTCGCCCTCAAGCGTATCGAGCATGCAGACACAGTAGCTGGAACAGAACTCGGTGTCGCGCGACTGCTCGCAGGACAGCTGGCAGGTTTTGAGGAAATTCACCTGCGGGGTTTCGACCTGTGCCGGCATGATCTGCGAGAACACCCACACGCAGCCGATCAACAATGGCTGGTGGATCAGGTAGAAGGCCAAGCTGTGCCGGCCGATGAAGACCAGCGGGTTGGCCCAGCGCCCAGTCTTGAGGTTCGCCAGCCACGTCAAGACACCCGCGCCCGCAGCAAGCCTGGTGGAGCCTATGCCCAGAAGCACGGCGCCGAACCACGGGAACAGCGGAACGTAGTCGTTGGAACGCGGATTGATCGCCGACAGGCCGACCCACCACAGCCATGGATGGTCGAAGGCCTCGAAGCGCAAATAGACCGGCGCCGCGACGGCCAGCGCGGCAACCACCATGGTCAGCAAAGCCGGCAGGCGAAGAAACAGCAGGCCGAGCAGGCTGGCCAGCGCAATCTCGTGCAATATGCCGAAGAAGATGAAACCGTCCGGGGTGGCGATGCGGGTGACGATCGAAATCGCGATCGCGGCTCCGGCGACCATGGCGAACCGCTTCCAAAAGCCGTTCCAGCGGATTTTCTTGCCATGGGCGAGGTACAGGCTGACGCCGACCAGGAACAAGAAGGTCGAGGCGATGCAGCGCGCGTAGATCTTCCACCAGCCAAAGGCGGTGAGGCCCGGATCGGTGTAGCCGAAGAATTCCAGATCCCAGGTGAAATGGTAGCTCGCCATGGCGATCAGCGCGATGCCGCGCACGATGTCGATGACGACGATGCGCCTTGGTCGATCCTGGACGGGTGCGGTCGGCGTTTGAATGGTCATGGTCTCGCATTCTGATTCAGCCAGGCAGAACGACTATCACGGTTGCACCGGGCAAAAGAAGGCCGGGCGTCTGACAACGCGGACAGGATCAGGCGCCGCTTTAGGCCAGTGGCGGAAAGCCTTTGGCCAACTTCGCTTTTTGCCTGATGTGCGTCGGTTTCCTCATATTGGTGTCGGCATCGCCACCGCAGATTTGGCCCGGCAAATCTGCTTCGGGGAGAGCTATGTCCACCCATGTGCGCCATCCGATCTGGCTGCCGGCCCTCAAGGCCGCGGACGCGCGCACCTTTGCCTCGCTTTATGCGGTCGAATCCTTCGCCCGCGCCACGGTGTCGAGCGTCATCCCTATCCAGGCCTACGAGATCCTGCACAACGAGCAGGTCGTTTCGATCCTCTACACCGTCGTGGCGATGCTCGGCCTGTCAGTGACGCTGTTCATGCCGATGCTGATCCGCCGCTTTGCCCGCCGCTGGGTGTACACGGCAGGCGCCTGCCTGCTGGCCATCGGCTCGCTGTTCTTCGTCACCCATACGCTTGCCGGGCAACTGGCTGGCATGCTGTGCCGCGTGATGGGCGCCAGCGCGCTGTCGATCACGCTCAACCTCTACATCATGGACCATATCCGCAAGACCGAGTTCATGCAGGCCGAATCGCTGCGCATGGCGTGGTCGATGTTGGCGTGGACCGGCGGGCCGACGCTCGGCATCTTCCTCTACACCCACTTCGGCATCTATGCCGCGCATGGCGCCGTGGCGATCTTCGCCCTGGCCTTGCTGGCGCTGTTCTGGACCTACCGGCTCGGCGAGAACCCGTCGATCCGCCCGGGCCAGACGCGCCCGGTCAACCCGCTCGCCAATATCGGCCGCTTCGTCGCCCAGCCCAGGCTCAGACTGGCCTGGCTGATCGCTTTCGGCCGCTCCTGTTTCTGGACGACGTTCTTCGTCTATGGGCCATTGTTCATGGTCATCACCGGCGAAGGCAAGCTGGCCGGCGGCGTGCTGGTTTCGGCCGGCAACGCGCTGCTGTTCATGGCCATCTTCTGGGGCAAGGCGGGAAAGCGCTTCGGCGGCCGCAGGACGATGACATTTGCCTATTTCGCCATGTCGGCCATGCTGCTGGCGGCAGGCTTCGTCGGCGAGACCGTGCCGCTGCTCACCGGCGCCTTCCTGCTTGGCGGCGCCTTCTTCACCATCGCGCTCGACGCACTCGGCTCGACCGCCTTCATGCGCTCGGTGCGCTCCTATGAAAGATCGCAGATGGCGGCGGTCTACCGGACCTATCTCGACTTTTCCGAACTGACGCCGCCGCTGGTCTATTCGGTGGTGCTGGCGTTTTTCGGCCTAGGCTCGGTGTTCGTCACGCTGGGCCTGCTGGCTGCGGTCTGCGGCTTCGTGACGTGGCGCTATCTGCCGAAATCGCTTTGATCTTCAGGGCTTTGGTGGAAGTGCCGCATGCCAAGGTGCCTGCGGCAGCGGAGGCCCTCACTGGCACGACGCATTCGCGATGGTTGCCGCCGGAATTTGGTTTGCTGGAGGCGACGATTCTGCCTATAGTCGGCAATGTCGTCGGTTCCATTTTGGAGCCAAGAGGGAATGCGGTGAGGGCGAGTTTCGCCCAATGCCGTGGCTGCCCCCGCAACTGTGTGCGGTAGTCCTCTCCATATGCCACTGAAGATTTCTTCTTCGGGAAGGTGGGGAAGGGCGCTGATCCGCGAGCCAGGAGACCTGCCGGCGACAGGAAACTGACTTCGATGCCCTCGGGTGGAGGGCGAAAGGACAAGACATGACTACTGCTTCCGTCTCCCTCGGCGCCTCCGTCTCCTCGCAGTCGCGCTTCATGCAGCTCGCGCTTGCTGCGCTGCTCGGCGTTTTCGTGATGGGCTTTGTCGGCTTCTCGCATATCGATGCGGTCCACAATGCGGCTCACGACTATCGCCACTCGATGGCGTTTCCCTGCCACTGACGAGGATCTGACATCATGAACCTGTTTCGCAACGTCGTGTTCATTGCGGCGATCGCAGGGCTCGTGGCCGGTGTCGTTCTCGCCTGCATGCAGGCCTACGCCACCGTGCCGCTGATCGTGAAGGCGGAAGTCTACGAACAGGCCGGCGGCGGGCATCACCATGACCATGCCGTTCCGGCCCCAACGGATAGCAATGCCATGAGCACAGCCGCTCCGGCAGCGGAAGCCGCCCCGGCCGCCGAAGACGAGGGTTGGGCGCCGGCAGACGGTTTCGAACGTTTCGCCTTCAGCGTGCTTGCCAACATCGTCACCGGCATCGGCTTCGCCTTGATCCTGGTCGCGGTTTCCGAATTCGCCGGCGGCATCGGTGGCTGGCGCCAGGGCGTCTTCTGGGGGCTGGCCGGCTTTGCCGTGTTCACGCTGGCGCCGGGCCTAGGCCTGCCGCCGGAACTGCCGGCCATGCCAGCGGCCGATCTGACCGAGCGCCAGATCTGGTGGTGGGCTACCGTAGCGATGACCGCGGCCGGGCTCGGCCTGATCGCCTTCCGCAAGTCGCTGCCGCTGGCGATCCTGGCTGTGGCCTTGATCGTCGCTCCGCACATCGTCGGCGCGCCGCAGCCCGGCAGTTACGAGACGGCGATCCCCGAAGGCCTGCACCACCAGTTCGTGGTGGCGGTGACAGTGACCAATCTGGTGTTCTGGCTGGTGCTCGGCGCGGTCGTCGGCGTGGTCCGCGGCCGCTTCACCGGCACCGCGACCAGCCTGCGCGACAGCTTTGCCTGACAGCAAGGCACTGACCTTCCTCATCGGCGGTGGGGGGGGCGGGCGCGGCGCCCCCGCCCCCCACCCACCGCCCGCCCGGGGCGCGGGCGGGGCCCAAATAGACGCCGGGGCCGCCCCGGAAGAGTAGATGGACGCGGGGCACCCCCCGGCCCCCCCCCCCCC
>NZ_JAMYUT010000018.1:0-138634 GCF_040323235.1 Mesorhizobium sp. M0051 | reverse complement strand
TCGGCCATCATCTCTTCCAGATCGCGCAGGCTCAGAGTGTAGGCCAGGTACCAGCGCACGCACAGCAGGATCACCGACTGGTCGAAATGGCGGCCCTTGAACATCACGTGCTCCTCCACAGCTGAGGAGTGTTTCTTGCCATGCTCCGCTTACCGAAAGGTTTGCGACAGAGCCCGATCGAGAACCCGTCTTTCGTGGATCGGTTGAGATAGTCCGTTTCGAGCACTTGGATTGTATTTGATAGGCTAAACAGCAACGCAACTGCATGTATACCGTGCTCTTCCCAGAGTCACCGCCCCTATAAGGATGTTTATTTGATCGTCTGGACGCCACTCCAGAGACTCGATGCCCCGAAACTTCGCGATCGAAAGATATTTGATCCGGGGTTGCTCAGCCATCGTCGATCCGAATCGTTGCAGTCAATAGTGCGAGCTTAGGCTTGTTCAATTCGATCCGCCAAGCTCCCAGACGTGAACAGACCTTCGGTTCGTAGCCACGTTTCGGCAGCAGAATCCGATTGCCGGGATTCTCATATGTGACTGCCAAGCACGTCGACATTGGGATCGCGACCATCGACGTCGAGCCCAACACAGGCGAAACAGGCGCCGCAACGCCGGACAATTGAGAGGCTAGTCGAGCAGCAATCTAATCGGCCTCCCAAAGGCGTGTGGTTGGGAGGACCGTTAGATCACACCCCAGGCGCGAAACCTTCCCCTCCCCGTCATCTCGCGCAGGCCAAGCTCGCCGATCAGATTGAGCGCCCCCTGCTTTGTCACCTTTAGCCGCTCCTGGATCATGCCGGTCGAGACGAGCGGCCGCGACAGTACCAGCTCGACCAGGTCGGGCAGTTTCGAGCTGGCGCGCCGTTGTTTGAGCCGCCGCTCCATCTGGCTTTTTGCCAGCACCAACCGATCGTGTTCCTTCAGGCCAGCCACTGCTGCGTCGTGAATGGCATCGAGCAAGGCGAGCAGCCGATCGCCGCGATTGCGCGCCCGCCTCCGCTCGCGCGGAATGTTTTTCGCGCCGAGATGAATGCAAGCGAGATGGTGGGCGGCGAGTCCTTCCTGTCGCAGCAGTGCAGCCACGAGCAGCGGTCCGAGCCACGTGGCATGCTGCAGCACCTCGATGTCCGACCAGGCTTCGACCAGGATCGCGGCGCGCAGCACGACTGGTTGCCCCCGCGTGTCGGCGAGCACGGCCTGCCATTGGGCCAGCCGTTCTTCCTCATTCCAGTCGAGATCGTAGATCAGGCCGTTTTGCGGCTCCGGCCGGTCGTCCAGCCGCGCCGCTTTCGCCGGCACGCCGGCGCCGCTCAGAATCCTGGACGAGCGTGCCAGGACAGCATCGATCTCGGCAAATTCTTCGGCCAGCCGGTCGGCCTCAGTGTCATCGCGATCGTCGGCTTCCACAGAGGCAGTTGCAGCCCCCTCCCCGTCCCGGCTTTTTTGGCACGCCGCCGGCATGGCGCCGCCGCGACCGGTCAGCGCCAAAAAACCGTCGCGGCTGAGCGCCCAGTCCGGCTTTTGCGCAAAAATCCGCCGGCGGGTTCGCAGCACCGCGTGCGCCCGGGTGAGTTCGTGGGTCGGGGTGCGGATGTCCATGTGGGCGTCGTGCAGCACGAGGTCCTCGAGGTGGACGAGTTCGCCCTCAAGCCAGAGCGCGGAAGCCGCGTCGGCAAAATGCTGGCGCTCGACAACGCCGTCGCGGACGGGAGAGCGGGCGATCCGCTCGTCGAGGCGGACCAAAACCTCGGTCGCGCGGGCAACCGGCCCGATCAGGGTTTCCAGGGGCAGTTTGTCGAGCGTGTAAGCCATTGTTTTCATGATGGCTGATTCGCGTTGGTCAAGCTAGTGGAGGTCTCACTGGACTTACATCGTCTTTCTTCAGGGACAAAAATCACTATCGATAATGACCTCTTATCGATAGTGATGGATTTGGCGGCGCAAAGGCGCTAGACTCGGCGTATGCACGGCCGCAACGGTCGCAAAATCCGCCTGGAAGACCTCTTGATGCCTAAAACGCCCCCTGCCGGCGCCGGCGGCCGCCAAAGCACCGAACTGGTGTCGCGGCGCGCCGAAGCCCTCGACGCGCTCGATTCCGTGCTGCCTTTTGACCGCCGCGATTTTCTCGCCGGACTTTTAACCGACGATGACGTGGAGACGCTGCGCCACCTGGCCAAAGAAGGCATCGGCGAAAATTCCCTCCGCGCGCTGGCCTCCGATCTCGGCTATCTTGAAGCTTGGTGTCAGGCGGCCACAAGCTCACCCCTCCCCTGGCCGGCGCCGGAGGCGCTACTGATCAAGTTCGTCGCGCACCACCTGTGGGATTTTGCCAAACGCGAGACGGATCCGGCGCACGGCATGCCGGCCGACGTCGCGGCGACGCTTAAATCCCAAGGGCTTCTGCGCAGCGACCGACCCCATGCGCCCAACACCGTGCGGCGGCGGCTGTCGAGTTGGTCGACGCTGACCAAATGGCGCGGTCTTAGGGGAGAATTCAATGCGCCGGGGCTGCAAAGCGCGATAAAACTGGCGGTCCGTGCTAGCGCCCGTCCCCGCGGCCGCAAGAGCAGAAAGGCGGTGACCGCCGATATTCTGGCCGCCATCCTGAAAGCCTGCGCCGGCGAGCGTCTTGTCGACTTGCGCGACAGCGCACTTCTCATCACCGCCTTCGCCTCCGGCGGACGCCGCCGCAGCGAGATTTCTGCCCTTCGCATCGAACAACTGGTCGAGGAAGACCCCGTTCCGGCCGATCCCAAAGCTCCCGACGGCGACAAACTGCCGTGCCTTTCGATCCGGCTCGGTCGGACCAAGACGACACAGGCCGACAGCGACGCATTCGTGCTACTGGTTGGCCGGCCGGTGACGGTGCTGCAATCGTGGCTCGAACGCGCCGGGATCACCGAGGGCGCCGTCTTCCGCGGCATCGACCGTTGGGGCAATCTCGAAAAACGCGCCCTGACGCCGCAGGTGGTCAATCTGATCCTGAAGCGCCGCATCGCCGAGGCCGGCCTCGATCCGGCAGCGTACTCCGCCCACGGCCTGCGCTCCGGCTATCTTACCGAAACCGCCCGCCGCGGCATTCCGCTGCCGGAAGCCATGCAGCAGTCACAGCACCGCTCCGTGCAGCAGGCCTCGAATTACTATAACGACGCCGAACGGACGCTCGGTCGAGCGACGCGGATTCTTGCCTGACCAGAGATGTCTGAGATGCTGTTGGTCCTAGGGCATTCACTCGATGTAGATCTGTCGGCGGCTGGCGAGCATCGGTGCGGTGTCATCGTTCAATCCCAATGACCTCGACCCTTGTCCCGCCAGCGCGCTTGGAGCCCAAATGTTTGGTCTTGAATCCGACGAGATCAGCAATGCCATCCCTATCGGTTAGCAAGACAACACGTTCGTGATCTTCGAGTAGGCTGGTGATGGGATCGTGCAGGCTTGTATGGCCGCGACGTGAGCGCCTAATGTCGTTGGTGACGAGGTCAAGCTGGCCGACGCTTTGAATCTCGGAGTCGACCAGGGCGACGGCTGCTGTGCGCCCTTCCGCAACCGAGGATAAAAGCGCGGCGAAGTCTGGCGCGTCGATCGCAGCCGACATCGATGCTGAGACGTCGACCACGAGCATGAGGAGCGGTCCCGCATCAACACCGGTCTTGCGGAAGATTGGCTCGCCCACGTAGTCCCGCACAATCTCCTTCAATGTTTCGCGCTGTCTCAGGTGGCTTGGCGTCAAATCACCGATGACGATGCATCGGCCGCTGACATCGCGATCGGCTGCGTGGAAGCTCTCCCGCGCCGGGCCATGATTGACGAGTAAGACCTTCGCGGCGCGATGCGCCCGGGCATAGTCGATCAGTGCCTCGCGGAATCGTGCCGGCGACCCGCGCTTGTAATGCTTCACCTCGATCACGAGACCACACTCTTCCCGATCTCCGGAGCCGCGCCACAGGCTGTAATCGGGTTGGACGTGGCCGGTGCGGCCATGCCCGATCGGCGCGATGAGAGGGCTACGCCGCTCGGCCAATAACCTCACTTTCGGGTGGCTCGAACGCACTGTCGCAATGACAGACTCTCGAAACGCGAAGGTGATACGGCCTTTCTCGTGATGGAGCGCGCAATCGTGGCCGTCGAGGGAGTTGACGATCTCGGTCGCGATCCAGACGGCGTAGAGCTCGTGGCGACGCTGCCAGAGAGGCA
The DNA here is from genome assembly GCF_040323235.1 of Mesorhizobium sp. M0051. Classification (NCBI taxonomy): domain Bacteria; kingdom Pseudomonadati; phylum Pseudomonadota; class Alphaproteobacteria; order Hyphomicrobiales; family Phyllobacteriaceae; genus Mesorhizobium; species Mesorhizobium sp. M0051. Next base: position 134,438 of record NZ_JAMYUT010000018.1, on the reverse strand, counting down.
GAGATAGAATGCGCTCCAATTCCGGCAGCTCCGCCCGAATGCCAATCTTGCGTCTCGGGTAGCGGCTTAATGCAACGGCGAGCCGTTGCCCGACCATGCGTTGGCTTGCCTCATCCAACGACACATACCGCCCGAGCTGCGCCACTATGAAGCCAAGTTGAAAGTCAGTCTCGTGCTGCGCGATTGTTCCTAAGGTGAAGCCGTCGCCGCTCTCGAACCCGAGCCTGCGATCCCGGTAGTCTTGCATCATTGTCTCGCGATCTGGCCAAGCACGGCGAACGCGGTCCACCAGAACGGTCGCGATCGAGATCGCATCCCGAAACCCAGCCGGGACACGATCGGCGTGGAGAGAGCGAGGGAAAGGAAGGTAAAGTCCCCCATCATGATACGTTTGCTGCCAGTCATCGACATCTGGGACACCAGTCTTCCCGCGCCATTCTGCATCGATCAGGTCATCACCCGCCCGCAAGATTGCCGAAGCGCCGTCGGAATCGACAGCTGGAACATCCACTTCGCAATCGAGCGCGTTCCAAGTCTCGAGAAACTTCTCGAAATGCTTCAGTTCGAAGTGCTCCTCCTCGATATGGATATCCCATTGGGAGCGGCCCTGCTGCACTCCCGCAGCCTGGAAGAAGCTCAGGATGGCGCGGAACATGGCCACGAAGGGCTCCGCCAAGTCAAAGACAGCTCTGACGAGATGATCGGTGGAACTGGAGCGCAGCGCCTCCTCCAGTGTGGCGGCCGATGGCGAAAGCGCGGTGCGTAGGTTCTCCCCGAAATCGGCATCGCGATCGTCGAGCTCAAGCCCGCCCGCCGCGCAAAGCCTGTTCCATGCCTCGAAGCTGTCGCGCGCCACACTGGTCACATTTTTCCTCCTAAAAGTTCGCGTCGATGCTAGACGAGAAGCCTCACCCTGTCCGTGCCTCGTTTGATCGGCTTTGCGCCCGCAACGCCGCCATCAGCATCGGCGGTGCTGTTGCTTTTCGGCTAGCACACGCCGATCGCCGCCGGCGCTGCTGATCTGGGTTCCGTGTCAATCTCACCAAGGGCTCGGGGTTGTAGCCGGCAGAAAGCCTACGCGCCAAACAGCCGCCGGTCCCAATAGACGGGTTGGTGCAGACTTGTCTGGATCCTCGAAAACTCCGGATGCGCCGGATTGATCAGCACATTGCAATCGAAACGCGCCACGACACTCGGCACCAGCAGGATGACGCTGCGCCGTTCTAAACACCAGGTTTCGCCAAATCCCTTGCTCACCGTCGCCGGCATCGTGTCCCAGCCGGGCAGTAACGGCTGCGAAAAGACCTCGTAGCTCAGCCCGCGCGGGATTGTGATTTCGATGTAATGCTGGTTGGGCGGCAGTCGGCCGCTGCCATGCACCAGCTTTTCCAACAAGGCCGTCGAATAATGCTCGCTGGTGTAGATGATAGGGCTTCCAGGCGTGCTCCATCGCCCTGGCGCGATTGTCGAGCCGGTCGCGTCGAAGATCGGGTAGGTGCCGGCCGGATCGCCGATGCGAAAGGACGATAGCGTGCGATCGAGAGTCTGCGCCGTCACGCAGCACTGCCGTACTTCAGACCTGCGAGGATCTCGACCACCATTTCGGCGCCGAACTCACTCAGGATAACGAAGTCGATCGGTCGCCTGTCCTCAATCATCGGGTGCGGCCGAAACAAGAAATCGCGCGCTTCCTCTTCGTTCTGCCAGACATCGACAGCAAGACCCCAGACCCGCGCCACGCGGGCCAATCGTGTGCCCTCGTCCGGCGAGAGACGATGTACCGCCTTGCGCCGCTCGTAGGTCGCCTTTGGGACCAGCCGGTATTTGAACTGAGCATCGCCAGGCGCCAGAAGATGCGCAACGCGCTCGAGCGCGCCGATGGGAAGTCCATTCTCGATCCGGGAAATCAGCCCGAAAAGCGACCGCGACGCCACCTCCTTAACGGGTAGCCCCAACACGTCGGCGACATTTCCGAACGCCAGCATTCTCACTCTCCATTCCATGTGAGGCAAAATATAGCCTCACATGATGCGACATACAAGCCCCTGCATCAGCGCGAACCGATCCGCCAACGGTTACCCTGTCATCTTTGCTGGCACGCCGTTCGATCGCAATGCCGCCATCAGCATCGGCCCGACCGAAAACTCGCCTGCCCTCGCCTTCTCGGTCAGCACGCGCAGATAGCCACCCGCTGACTCGATGTGCTGTGCCCGCTGCAGAATGCAGGCAATCACCACCGCGGCGATTTCCTGACCCATGACATGGCAGGCATCCTCATACGCAGACGGCGAAACACCCAGGTATCCCCGCACCTGGGCGGCGGTTATCATGAAATCGCGCCAGTTGCCGATCCCGTCGACGGCGTAGTCCGCGATTTCGGGGCAGGCCTTCAGCACTAGCCCCAGCGGATAGGTTTTCGGCGGCTCTGCGGTCCTCGTTAGTGGCTCGGCCGCCGCCCCGCTTTTTTCTGGAGCAGGTTCAAATTCAAAAATAGAGTCGGTATTTGAATCAGATTGCTGCCGCTCGCTTTGGGACTCATTGCCGCTCGGATTCGTAGATTCCATATGTATTTCCAGCAGCTTATCCACGTCGTCACGCAACGCGGCCAGATCGGCCACGATAGGTTCCAACTCGGCAATGCGGGCTCGGCGCGGAATTGTCTCCACAACGGCGCGGAACCGCTTCCACAGTCCTCCCCAGTCGCCCGGCACGTCTTCCTCAACGGCCGCCTCGACCAACTTCTGGATATCGCGGCGGTGTAGCGTAATACGTTCCCTCATAAGCCTGAGCGCCCTGTTGTCGGCGCGAACACGCTCGGCCGCCGCCTCGAACTCTTGAGCACGGGCCAGCAGCGGCGCCAGCGAGAAGCCAAATGCTTCCTCGATCTCACCACCCCTGCCCTTCCGTGCATAACGCTTGCCGTTCGGGCTGTCCCGACGGATGACTAGACCGCAATCCACCAGTTCCGCCAGGTTCCTCCGCAAGGTGGAATCGGGCATGCCGTGCGCTCTGAGGGACAGCTGTGCGTTCGAGGGAAAGACGATGAGGTCGTTTTCCTCACTCAATTCGCTGTCAGGATAGAATGACAGCAACGCATTCAGCACGGCCAAAGCGCGATCGCCGATGCCGACGATGCTTTTGCCCTCGCAGAGGTTGCGGTAAATCTGCCACTTGTCGACGACCCTGCCCTTGGGGATTTCACGTGAATCGTTTTGCGCTGCCAGCATGGCAAGCGACATCGGCCGCCGCCCAAAGGGCGTCGTTGCAATACCCGTCTCCATTTCTTCCTTCGCCTTCAATTAGGCAAAAGAAATCCGTCCGCCGAATCGACGCTTAAAACTCTTGACACAGATTCGCGGAAATGAGATTCTCGGCTTGCTAAAGATCGAGAAGGGCTTCCACGGTTCGCCGTCGGGGGCCTTTTTCTTTTGCGGTCTCTATTCTCCTGTTGCTGTCCTCTCCGACTTCCTGAACGCCTCATAAAGGTCGCCCAGATTGTCGGAAATCCACGTTCCAAAGCGGCCGCCATCTGTCTCCTTCACGGCGATGGTGACGGCCTTGCCTGCCTTCTTGACACTGACGCTAACTGATTTGTCCTCAGGAGCCCAAGATTGTGCCTCGCGCTTCTCACTGGTCTTGCGAACGGGCTTCCCCTTGGCATTCAGGGCCGCAAGCAACCTTTCGAAGCGTGCGTTGCTTTCCAACTCACCGAATTCGGGGTCGGACTGGATTTCATCAACCATGTCGGACTTCCTGCCGACAAGCAGGGACAGTTCGACCCACCGCTCGCGACCGACAGACGCAGCTGATCCAATCTTGCCGATGACAGATGCCGGGATCCTTGTGACAACTGACACCATCTTCGAGACAGCAGCGGCGTTCGAGGCCAATGCCGACGAGATGACATCTCTGTCGTATCCCAAGTCTTCAAGGCGCTTTGCGAACATCGCCTTCTCGATGAAACTGAGATTTGCCCGAGCAGAATTCTCCTGACCCTGGGCAATGACATGAGTCTTGTCGTCGATCTCCTTGACGACCGCCCTCACCTTCCGCCCCAGTTCGCCGGCAACTCGGACGCGGCGATGGCCGAAAACGATCATGTAGCGGCCGTCGATACCGGGATGCGGACGAACAAGTATGGGAGAATCCTGCCCCCTCTCCCGGATCGCTTCCAGCAGTTCTTGATACTGCTCCTTGTCGTCGCCCATGCGGTCGGAAACGAACGAGCCATCGATGGCGTTTGGATCGAGTTCGACCACATGCTCGCCTTCAAGATACGCATCCGCTTGCTTTGCCAACTCGTTGACTGAGCGGATCATGGATTTCGAGGCGCCGCGGATCGGATATGCCGCCGTGGAGGTAGACGACACCTCGTCGGTCTCCGTTTCTGAGAGGCCTGCAAGAAGGTTCTTACGTGCCATATTTGTCTACCTCCAGACAGCGCCTAGTCCATTGAATGCATTCGAAAAAGATCCGAATTTGTCAGCGGACAAAAGTCAGCGCCCCCATGCTTTATGAATCAAGTCGGCGACTTCACCGTTTACGACTTCCAGCGCATCCATTGCCCGCTCGTATGTGGAACGGGTCATCGCATTCTTCTCAACTTCGTAGAGGGTCTGCTTGGTAATCCCCGCGTCGGAAATCGCCGTTGATTTCAGCATCTGGTTCTTGAGAATGAATTCGCCAAACAGCGTATGCAGGAACGCCACCATCTGCGCTTGCGGCTGATCCGTGGGTTCGAATCGAGTAACAAGATAGCGATACCACTCCAGGTTCACTTCGGCACCCGCCGCCCTGATCGGCTCGAGGATGTTCCCAAGCATCAGCAGAAACTGGCCCATGCTCATCACATCGAGCATCTGCGGATGGATCGTGATCAACACGGACGTCGCCGCGGTCAGTGCGGTGATCGTCAGATACCCGAGCTGCGGGGGACAATCGATAACTACGACATCGTAGCGATCGTCGACCTCCGTCAACGCCGTCGAGATGCGCGTGAAGAACGCCCTGCCCACATTCGAAGACCTGTCGGTCATTGCCAGAGGTGTGTCGTATTCGAATTCCTGCAGCTCTAGGTTCGCAGGGACGATATCGAGGCCCGGGAAATTCGTTGGCTTGATGATTTCCGAGAGAGGCACCTTCTGGTCGTCATATCGAATCGAGTCGTAAAGCGATTTCGTCTGGTCGAGTTCAGGCTGGAATCCATGCAATGAGGAGAGCGACGCCTGCGGGTCGAGATCGACAGCTAGGACACGGTGTCCGGTCAGCGCAAGATATTGGGCGAGGTGGGCGGCGGTGGTGGTCTTACCGCTGCCGCCCTTGAAATTGACCACAGCTAGGATCTGAAGCTTCTCGCCCGGCCGCCGATGGGGAACATACATTCGGGCGTCGGATCGCCCGTACTGGTCGAGATACTGGCGCAGCTCAAGCATCTGTTCAGCAGTATACGACCGCCTGCCCGACGTTGAGGTTTCAGGCACCGGGCCTTTGCCTTCCAGATGCAGTTTCTTCAGATGGCTTTGGGAGACCCCAAGGTATGTGGCAACCTCGGCCAGCGAGAACGAGCGAAGATTCTTCTTTGCGTGCGGAGGGAAGCGCTGCATCGAGAGTAGGTGCAGCTTCTTCGAAATCTGGTCGCCTTGCTCGAGAATGCTTTTCTCGAACAGCAACGGGAATTTCGTGGGAACGGGCGAACTCACGTTCATTCGATCGACACTCTCTAAAAACGATTTTTGGCGCAAAGACGCCAAGCAAGCGTCATTATGTCCGATTCGTTCGATCCGGCAAGAAATTTTAAGTTAACAAAAGGTTAACGGCCTCGCGGCAGCGGAATCACGTGATCTAATTCATGCAATTGAATAGGCTACACAATTTGCCGATTTTGTCAGCGGACAAATTTCCTCCTTTCTGCAGCCGTCAGTCAGTCCTTTGCAAGTATATCGCCGATCATCATACCGTGCGGGAAGCCGTCACGAGTGCTGCGCACCCCTTCCACTCTTAGGGAAGACGGGTTCACGTGAAACTTTATGTTTGCCAAGAAGACCCACCGAAGCTTTCGGACCCTAGGCAGGGCAGGGGGGCGGCGCCTTGTCGATCACCCCATCCGGGAATGTTGTCCTGCAATGACGATTGCAGCATGTCCGTTTGTTTTTCGAAAACAAGCCCGCGCCTCGGGCGGAGAGCGCGGGCCGATCGGTTGGGCACCGATTTGTGGCGGGCAAGCGGGGACGGGGCCCCTGCTCACAGATAATTATTAGTACGCGCTAATGTTATGCTGTCAAGTTCGGCAACTTCTCCGGGTGGGGGCTCAATTAGCTTAGGGCGCCAATCGCGCCCGGTTCCCCAACTGATCCGAGGCGGTGACGTATTTGTTGGCAAATGAGCTCCGCATCGCAATTAAGAAGGGCCGCCAGCCCGGAGACTGCTCGCGATGCGCATTATTGCATTGTGGTTCGGGACTCAACGCCCGCTGCATACGCCGGATGAGTCGGTACAAGGCGCCAATTGCGACGCGCCCTTCACCTTAGGCTGGGTTACATGCAACTGCTGAGCGTGCATCCAGTCGGCAGCGGCCTGCGCCTTCGCAGCGGCCGTGATGATGGCCCTCTTGTCATTCTTCAGGACGGCGAGCCAGCTCGCCAGATAGGCGGCTGTGTTGTCGCGCGGATCATGCGCCACGCCCAGGTCGGCACACAGGAACGATGCCGCGAGCTCGGCAACGAGCTCCTCGACGGCGTAGCCTTCACTGCCGAACCTGCCCGTCAGATCGCGGTCCAGGCGATGCTTTGCGCCGGACCAATGCGAAACCTCGTGTAGCAAAGTTGAGTAAAGGTGCACCTCGCTGTCGAAACGCGTGCGGTCAGGCATGAGGATGTCGTCGATGCTGGGTCGGTAGCAAGCTTTGGTGCCACCGTAGCTAACGCTTGCGCCGATGTTCTGAACGAAGCTCTCGACGGTCTGGATGTAGGGAACCGGATTGCTCGGGAGCTCCTCGGCCGGGCTGAAGAACCGATCCGGCATGTTCTCGATCTGCTCAATATTGAAGACAGTGTAGCCCTTCAGATATGGAATCGCGCGGTCTTCGTCGTCTTCGTGGTCCTTCGGCGTGAACGTGCCGTACTTGACTACGAGGGTGCCCCTTTCGCCCTTGCGGACTTGACCACCGAAGTCCTGGGCCTGCCGGTAGGTCATCCAGGTGTTTTCCTCGTAGCCGAACATCTGGCCGGCGACCCACAGCATGATGACGTTGATGCCGCGGTAGGCTTCGCCGGTAGCGCGCCGCGGAATGATCGAGCTTCGGCGGGCATTGCCGCGCCAGGGGCGGATCCACGGCTTGGTACCGGCTTCAAGCTGCTCGACAATGGTGTCCGTGATGCGCTGGTAGGTGTCCTTGATGCTCTGCATGACCGTCTCCATCCGTTGGTTGACGGCAAAGACCGGAGATAGCCGAAACGAGCCCATGCACCCGTAGGGCCGCAACGGAGAGGAGGACCGCGCCAGCGGTTGCATGGGGGAGGGGCTGTCGTAGCTTGTCCGTCAAATCACCCAACGGATGGAGACGGCCGGCCGCATCGAACGCGCCGGCGGTCAACTACGGTCGCTGAGCAGCTTGCCGCCTGCGGACGCTGTCACCGATCGCGGTCATCGCTATCGCGCTCACGCGCTCGCTGCGCCGCGATATCCGTCTCGATGGCCTTCAGCTCGGCAGGCGGCGTGTCTTGCCGGGTCGCTTCGGCCCTTTCGGCCTGCACGGGCGCCTCGATGGCCTGTTGCTCACGGCCAAGGCGGGAAAAGTCGGATCGGGCGGTGAAGGTGATTTCCGCTTCATCATCGGGCAGTCGCTCCGGGAGGTCCGCGCGATCGACGGCGATGATCCGTTCGTCCGAGACGATGCTGGCGACACGGTCGTCGTGCCCGAGCACCTGGCCGGTCACTTCTTCGCCTGGGCGGGCTGTGCGAATGTTGTGTTCAAACGGATTCTCGCCGCGCGCCTCGAGGTCGGAACATGCGGCGCGAACGGCTTCGCGGCGGTTTGGGTCTACCGCGTCCTCGAGCACATGTTTCATGGCGGCACTTGACGGGTCGTTCGTGGTTTCGATCGACGCCTCCATCATGCGCGGTTTGGTGATGACCGTGAAATCGACCTCATGACCGTAGTGACGGCCAATCTCGGCAATGAACGCCTCCTGGGTGCGTCCGTTGCCCTCGCGAAAGGGATGTACATAATTGAGCTCGGCCATGACCTGGCCCGCACGCTCGGCGAACTGCTCTGGCGTCGAGCCGCGCAAAACGTCGGGATCACGGATAGGCTTCAACGCCTCGTCGAGCCCCATGTCGATGCGCGAGCCGTGCAGGAACGCAGTGCCGCCTTTGTTGAGGCCACCGATCGGCTCCACACGCTTCCCGTCCACGATCGGACTTTCGTTGCGGGTGTGCCCGGCCCATTCGTAGACGTCCTGAAAGATGTGGCTGTGGATGGCTTTCAGGTGCGTCTTGTCGAATTGCCCTTGCGGGCCGTCACCTTCGGCAATTTCCGCCATGCGGAAAGCCGTGGCGCGGTATTCTTCGATGCGGAGTTCGGAATGAGTCTCGATGCCGAACCTGTTGCGCAGCACATCAGCACGATCGGGATCGTCCGATGTGTTCGGGTAGAAATAGGAACCTTTGGCAGGGCTCTCGGACATCGGCGGGGCCAAAAAAAACCGCCTGGGTAGGGCAGGCGGCCTTTCGCCTTTGACAGTTGGTGTTTCGGCTATGCCCGTTTCGCTGGACGCACGACACGCAGGCGATACTCTTCGCGTGTGATGTCGCCGGCGACGTAGGCCGCCGTCGCTTCCTCCAGTACCGGATCGTGCGTGTAGCCCTGCCGGATATTGGCCGCGCGTGCCTGATCTGTCGCCTTCCGGCGCTTTGCAACGGCTTCCGGCGAGCGGTCCGGACGGGTCGAATGGATATTCATTAACAGATCTCCAATAGCGACAAACATTAGCAGAAAAACCGCTGAAAATCGAGCGGTTTGCGGCATTTATCGGCCTTGTGAGGGATGCGCCCGGCTCGAGGCCGGGCGCTTCACGTCGATCAATCGCGGGGATCCCATTCGATGATCGCCTGCAGGGTGGGATCGTCCTGGCCGGGATAGCGGCCGAGATTGGCGTTGAAGCCCAGTCGCTTGATCGAAAGCGTGTAGTAGGGCTTTTTCGCCTCGCTGGTCTTCTTCCAGATGCCACCGACCTCGATGTCATACCCGCGCGGTGACTTGGCATAGACGCGATGCGTCGGGGCTTTCTCGTTGCTCGAGTTGAACGGGACAACGTGGATGTCCAGGTCGCGATCGATGGTGGAGACAAGGCCGTTGCCCATGGCGGCGTCCAGGTCGTCGGTGTCGAACTGGATGAAGTTGGTGGTGGACATGTCAGTCACTCCTCTTTGGTGGTTGCAATGATCGTTCACGGGCACGGCGGAAAGCGGTGCGCACCGCAGGCCGAAGCGAGAGCGGAGGAAGCCGGGAGGCCGGAAAATTTGCTGCGCGAGGAAGCCGCAGGCGGGGACATTTTTGCGGACGCCGGATTTGCGCAAGCCGCGTCGACGTGCGAACGAGCGTCAAAAGCAACCGCCTTGGAGGAGTGAGGGATGAACATCATTGGCTATGTCTCACGGGTTCGATGGACGGCCTGAATCGCAACAGGTGGTCTTATTTTATTCATCTTTCGCGGCATCGCAACGCGTTCCCGCCGTTTGTCGCACGATTCGAGAAGCACATTGCTTCACTGCTCCTAAAAGTGTATGGAGCCGACTTGGGTATGAGAGTTCAAGGTGCCGGAGACTTCTTGGCGCGCCGGTAGAGACGCGGACTCTCGATCTCGGCCGACCAGATGCCAAGCCTTCTGTCTCGGGCGCTGTTCTCGGCCTCGCCATACTCGACCAGGTTGATCGCATGGGACGACGGCAGATATCGAAGCATGGATTCGGCAAGGCCGGCGCTGACCATTGCCAGGCCGATGTCGGTTTCATCGTAGAAGCACTGTCCCACCAGGCGCCGATAGCGGTCGCGGTCGATGATCCGACAACGGACGTGTTTCCCATCGATCATTCGCCGAAGAAAGGCCCGACCTGCAAGGCCGCATCGCCAGACCTCCCCGTCGCGAAGGCCTGTCTGGTCGAGTTCGCAAGCGTCGATCGCCGCGATCCGGATGCGCTGCTGGCGCACGCTGATCGTGTCTCCGTCGATCACGCGGTCCGTGCCAGACCAACTGGCCGGATCGGCATCGGCCGCGCCGACGCTGATGCAAACAACGGCCGCGAGAAAATAACGCACGAGATACATCAATTCACCGTCTCCATAAGATTGCGGGCCGCAAGCCCGAACACCGAGCGGGCAAGGTGGAGCTCGCCGGCGGCTGCGCGGTCTGTCATCGCCCGCAAATAGCCGCCCGGCGACGAAACTTCCTGCCGGTCGAATTTCTGCAACGTCACCGCAATTGCAACGGCCGCCTGCTGCTCGCCCATTTGGGCGACAGCGCAGCGCCGTGCATCGTCGGAAATGCCGGCAATACAGCACATTTGGGGCACCAGCCGCGCCAAATCGGCCCAAGTCCGGGGCAGGGCAAACCCGTAAGTTCTCAACGCCGGTATCGCCCGTAAAACGTCCCGCAACGCCACAACAACATGCGGCAGGCGCTTCGGCTGGTTGACTTGGTATGAACCTCGCCCCAGGCTTGTTTCATAAGCCCATTGGCTGGCGGAGCCCGCCTCTAACAGATTGAGTTGTTCGGCGGCAGCCGAACGCCAATTCTCGTTACTATTTATAATGGGATCAGGGGTTGTAGTCTGTTTGTGCATGTCGTTTTCGGCATACGTGCATGTCGACTCTTCCGCTTCCGATGCGACTTGCGGGCGACGTGGAAGCTGCAACACCCGTTCGATGAACCACTCGACAAGCGCCGTTGCGCGGCGCAACACGCCGCTCGATGCTTTTGCGGCTGTGCCAACCAGGGCAACGACCCGTTCAAGACGCGCCTCGTGCCGTGCTCGGGCGCGCTCTGAAAGGTCGGTAACGGTCGCCAAAGCGCACCGGAGATTGCGCAGTGCGCCACGATATCGCCGCAACGCCGCGCGGGCGGTCGCCTTCTCCGCCTTCGCCTGCCGCACCAGATCGTCGAGTTCGCGGTAGCGGACAATAAGAATACGCAGATCGATACCGCAACCATCGACAATCGAGCCGCTGGCACTGCGCACCGGATAGCGCTTGTAGTTGCCACTATCCTGCATGGTGACAAGGCCGGTGTCGAAGAGGCTCGACAGCATGCGGCTCACCCGGCCGGCCGAACGATTGATTTCGAAGGCGAGCTGCTGGTTGGACTTGAAGATGATCGGCCGCCCGCCTTTCTCGCAGGCCTCGCCCGGCGCGGTGTTGATCAGGGTGACCAGAAGATGGCTTTCGGTCGCGTTGATCAAGCCTGTGCAGGGCAGGTTGTGCGCGAGCACGGCGAGCTGACCACGCGTCACCACTCCGATCTCGGCCGACTGTGCCAGTCGCCGATATTCGGCGCGTTGCGATGTCATTCGGCGGCCGATGGGCCGCTTCGGTGGCATAGGTTCTCCCACTCTCGTCTCCTTTGTCGTGGAGACCAGACAAACAATCCCGTTCACCGAAACGGTGCTTTTCAGGTTGACAGAGGAAGGGAGGTTTGCGACAAAGATTTTGGCTAAAATGATTATTCGCAAACCGCTTCCGGGATTCGTTTCGGGGCGGTTTTCTTTTTCTGGTCGGTTCGTCTTCTCCGTCGTAGGCGCTAGTTCGCGTGACTCGGAATCATGATCCCGGGTGATTTGCAGAACCATAACTCGAATATCCATTTTGGCGCAACAATTGCGCTACCACCGGTAGCAAACAAAACCACTCTCCCAAGGCTTTCAGGGACTTCATAGCTCGACACTCTCCGGTGCGCGCTTTATCTGCTATACCTTCTCGGATATATGAACGGCAGCAAAACCGGCCTGGTTTCCAAGCCGGTTTTTCTGCGGGCGGGAAGAGAGTTTGAGGGGAGCGGAGGGAGGGGGAACGGCCTCCCCTCAATGCGGATCGGGGCCGGTCGATCCGGCGCGATCGCATCAGCGGCCGTCGATGAACGTTCCCAGAGGCCGAAGGCTTCAAGCGCCACTGCAAGCGCATACTGAATGTCGGCCCAATCAACATGTGCAGGGTTCTCGACATAGGCATTGATGAGCTTGCGGCAGGCGTGCGCGGCAAACCGATCGCGCCGGAGAAAGCGCGACCGGCAAGCGGCTGATGATTATTCAGCCGCTACGGGATGCGGGGTTTCTTCATCGAAATCAGCGTCGTCGCGCTTCGTTTCGACGGCAGGAACGGAAATCCGCACCGGCTCGGGAAGCCAGCCGCTATCCGCGACCATCCGTTCGGCAATGATGACGGCTTCCGACTTCTTGCCCGCTGCCTTAACGGCAAGCGCGGCCTGATCGCCCTGCGCCTCACGAATGACGGCCTCGATGCTCTGACGGTTGATATGCGAGAAATAGCTGTCGCCGGTCGGCTCGAACCATTTCGTCATGTTCACCTCAAGAGCCTGTCCAAGCCGGTCTGCGTGCTCGAAAGCGCCTTTCCTGTCATAGCAGTGAAGCTTCCGCACCGCGTTGACGGAATGAGCCGCCGCAAAAGCCAGAAGCGACAACAGTTCGTCGCGGTTCCGTTGCAAGCACCATTCCCAGAGATCGGCAGGGTTGCCGGGGATATGATCGCCCCATGTCTCGCGAATGCTTTCAAGCTCCGCCACGGCTCGGCAGGCATCGCGCCGCTTCATGCTGGTTTCGATATGCTCATGTGTCAGCCTGATTTGCAGCGCGCTATCTACGTTCGAGCAGCAATCATAGACCACGCTCAACAGCATCGCGTGAACCACGGCGGCCAAGGCTATATCGTGATTGTTCGCGAGTTCGACGCGTAGCGCCGCCGTCTTTTGAGCGGTCAGGTCCTCTATGAGCGCCGCCGAATGCGTCACCTTCGGCGGTCCCGCGTCCTGTGGTTTTTCAACGCCGTTGCCGCCTTTGCCGTCGCCATTGGCCTCGTCATCCCGGTCATCCTCGGGCAGCACAAGACCACGCTCGATTCGCACATCGCCGTAGTTCGTCAGCGTGACGATCGCGCCGCTGATCTCGAAAACTTCCGGCGCATAGACTTCTGTGCGATCCTGCAACGCGGTGATCCGCTTGTCGATTTCCTCGATCTTCGCGTCGGCCCCTTCATCGACGGCCTCGGCCTCGATCAACTCCGCCAGCTCGTCATATTCTGCGGTGAGCTGGTCAAGTTCGGCTTGTTCGGCCTCGGACAACGGCACCTGTTCGGGATAGCGCCGTCCGTAGGCTTGGAAGGTGTCATAAGATACATCGGGCATGATCTCGACCCATTTCCAGCCTTCCGCCTTCACGGCCTCGACTGCGCTTTCAAGCTTGGCTGCGACAAGTGCATCTAGCCTCAAGACATCGACCGCAAAACCGCCTTCCTTGTCATCAAACAGATCGCGCTTGACGGTTCCGCCTGCCGCCTCGTAGGCGTCCAGCCCGCCAAGGAATTTGAGCCGCTTGTCGCTTGCCCGAACGCCCTCGCCAGCAAGTGCGGAACGAATGTTTGATGCGTAGCGGTTCCACGTTGGCAGTTCATTCCATACCCGTTCCTGCGCCTCGTGATCGTCGCTGATCGTGAAGGCCGAAAGCTGGTCAAAGGTCATATCCTCGTTGCGGTAAGCCTCCAAGAGGCGCGGTGACACGCGACCAAGGGCAAGGCGGCGGCGCACAATCGTTTCGGTCGTGCCGAACCGTGCGGCAATATCGGGGACCGACTTGCCTTCGTCCGCCAGATCGCGGAACGCCTCGTACTGGTCGACCGGATGCATGTCCTCGCGCAAGACGTTTTCGGCAAGACTGGTCGCCTTCGCGTCCTCGCCCGCGCGCTCCTTGCATTCAACGGGGAAATCCTTCGAGATCTCTGCCTTCTCGGCCAGCAGATTGAGCGCCGCGCGGCGTCGCCCGCCAGCAGTCACGAAATAGCGGCCCTTCTTGTCGCCCTTCCTGACAACAAGGTTTTGCAACAGCCTGTAGCCGTCAGCCCTGATGCTCGCCGCCAGCGCTGCGATGCCCTCGGCGCTGTAGGTTTTGCGGACGTTCTTCGGGTCCAAATCCAGCTTGTTGAGGGGGATGGTGATTGTCTCGGTCATGGCTTTTCTCTCCTGTTTTCCCGTTTCCCGCGAAGCGGAAATCCTGCCCGAAGGGGCAGGAGCCCCGCTCCTGCTCCCGAGCTCGTGCGGAACAGCGGGGGAGAGGGGGGCAAGGGGACAAATCGGAGGGGGATCACCCGCTCAAGGCGAAGCCGCGGGTCGGCGCCGATCCGCGTATGCGGATCCGCGTCGATCCTGCACGGAGCGCGGCCCTGGCCGCGTGGAGGAAGGACGGGGAGACCGATTTTCTCCTTGCAGGGGAGAGGGGGCAGAGCCGCCCTTCCCCCTCTTTCAAGAATAACCCTGGCCCGGCTGTGGGGCCGCGCCTTGTGGAAGCAGGCACGGCGCGTCGGTCACGACGGCTGGTTGTCATTGCCAAGCTTGCCGTTGAACTCAACCATTGAGACCTCGGCCGGTGGACGATGCGCCACGAGTTTATTTTGTGGCAGCCCCCGTAACTTAGAAGCTCTCGCAGCCGTGCGCGATTAAGAATTGCCTGACCTTACCGCCTGACAAGGAATTTAGCATTGCGCTCATCTGATTAACGGCCTCGCGTTCCGGGCCGCGGGCAAGCGCGCGGTAGAATTGATAGACGTTGTTCCTGTCCTGCAGGTAGAGTCCGTCCTCGATCACAGCCTGCGCGATCCTGCACCTATCGGCGGCCCCGATTGTTTTCTTCTCTAGGGAGGTCTGCAAACGCCGCATCTCTCGCTTGAGACGTTCAGTTCCTAACTCGTACGCCACACCCTCGTCGAGCTGATACTCAGCCTCCAGCATGCTGGAGGAGAAAAGCGGATGGAACGCCGTAAGCTGGCCTAATGTCCTATCGGCCATCTGATACTGGTGAAGCATTTCATGAAGTTCATACGGACCGATCGCCGATTTCGCGTTCACTCGGAGTGCATATTCCTCCAGCTGGTCGATCCGGCATCGGGATGACGTTCCGCCTCCAGTATTATGCGGCCAGCTAGCGCGATCATAGAGCGTATAGCTAAGTGTCAGACAAAAACGCTCGACAAAGATTCCCGTGATCTTCCGATATGTGGGAAAAACTTTGCAAGCTTGGTTTTCCGCGAATATGCCGCAATGCTTCCTGGCTGCAGGATCTTCCAAGTGAGAACAGTCGATCCTAAATTTAATTGGGATGAGACCCGTTTTCGGACAGTTGGACACTACGGTGATATCGGACGCAACTGCTGACGTATTCGCCAACGCTGCAGCAGACAGGAACATAAAGAGACGGGCTGTCTGGTTCCAACTCCGCAGGGCGTCACCATTGGCGCGGCCGCTCATTGGGCTTGAGCCGTCACGCTCGGCCCGCGGGGTAGCTCGTTTGGTGGCGAAGGCTCGTTTCAAATAATTGGCACGCTACTGCCGGTGCCGATTCCGACCGAATAACACATGGGGAGACGCGGATTCTCGGCAGCAGGTGCAACAAATCATATGCACTTGTTGTCGCCGTTAGCCAACGTGTTGCAAGCACCGCTGCAACAATCAGCATCTTCGGTGCAGCTCTCACCAACTCCTTTGCACAGCACAGCCTGCTCGGGTATAACCGACATTTGCTTAGGGCGAGCCAGTTGGTAGACCGTCGATCTTATAGGTGGTGCGGACGCGTGCGTGTCCTGAAATTTGGCCTTGATCGCCGCTTCACTTAATGACGCGCTCGGGGACAACAAAACGACCCCACCAAGAATTATCGTGATAATTCTTAAGTTAAGCATCACGTCTCTCCCATTTCTTCATTTATTGAAGCATGTAACGGAGTACCATGTGTACCCACAAGCGCCGCCTGAATGGGTACCCTGGCGGTCGGCATGGCCGTCCATAACCTTCTTTGTTCCGTTGCTTACAATTGTGCAGGCGGCCACAACAGCGGCGGTCTCCTCGTCGTCAGTACATCCTCGCATGATGTCCGCGGACACTGGGCACCCATTAGCTTGATCGGAGCCAAAACACACCCTTTTTGTATAATCCGCAGCAGCAATACCGCCTTTGAAAGCCAATGAGGCAGAAAAAATCAGCGCGAACATCAATGCTTTCTTACGAGACATACAACCTCCTCGCAACACCACTTGCCTACAACGCTTGATGCCTCAGGGAGAATCCCGCTACATCCCCTGGCACTGACCTCCGCCCGTGACCTTATTTATCGCCCCCGTCCACTTTTTGGACATATCGGTGATATTTCCGCAGACAGCACACGGTTCGCCGCCAACCGACGCAACCTGCCCCCCCTGAGCGCTGATTGCTTCCTGGCAAGAGTTCTGTGAGCGCGTCGTAATTTCACAATCGCCAGCATCGGCGCCGGAGCTTACATCTACGCATACGTATCGCCAGACCACATAATAATCGGCGCGTGCATGCAACGGTAACACCATCATGGAAAACAGTGTAGCAGCCAACAACGACAAGCTATTTCGCATATTCCACCCCCCGCATTCTTCATTCAGGCATTATGGAATAATACAGATTGAAACACGACTTCAGGCAATAACATCGCGGGCCTTGGCTCGCTTACTATCGAAGCCAGGCAGTTCCGAAAGAATGGTGTGTTTCGGAAAAAAACGTTACACTGATGAGTCAGAAAAGTCCAGCGCTTAACGCGGTCCGAGCCTAAAATGATACCTGCCCTGGACGTGAAGCCTAGCAACGGATATTGTAACCCGCGGGCGGCGCGTGATCCGATGGCTAGTTAAAGGAGAGACGATGCTTTTATCCAGTTCTCGGCCGCCGCCAGGAAGCGCTTGATCTCAGCTCCTGAAAGCTGTTTGGATGGCTTCGTCCTTGCCATGCGACTAGGCGTAAAGTTGCGGGCAGTACGCCGCCCACCTTCACAATGCTGACGACTGATCCTGGGTCGGATGTCGCGCGTATCACAATCGCCAGGTCGTCGTCCTTCAGCCCGACAACTGGGCCGCCTGGCTCAATCTAACGAAGCCCGATGGCGAGCGTTTGCGGCCGCTGCCGGCCGGATCGCTCGATGCAGAGGCAGTGCGCCCCGAACGTTCGTGACTTATGCCGTGGGAGACTGGCTCGTCGCCTGCCAATGCCTTATGCACTGACGAGGAAAGCCCCACGGACTGAAGCGTTTTGCGATATCATTTGTCCCTCCGCCGGCGCCGTGGCCGCTGGCTACCTCCTTGGGCAGGTCGGCGGGCGCCAGATAGACCGTAACCTTCTTCGACGGCATCGACAGGCCGGATGGGTGCAGTGCTGCCTGCACCCGCTCGCGGCTTTCGGCCACCGCCTTGTCGGCCAGGCCGACGATCTGCATGTTGCAGGTGAATTAATTTAGTCGTTAAAGCAAGGCTGAGCCACCAGCCGGCCAAGGTCGACGCGCGTTGCGACCGTCAACCTTCTCGCCGAACCACGCCCGCGCGAAGCTGCGCAGCGCCAAGACAAGCTTTTCTCGCGCCTTTACTCGCCAGCTCAGCAGAATTTCATCGGCGGTCGCTGACGCGCTCGATACTGAAAGCATGCGCTCCCACCTCAAGTGCCGTAGGCTCACCTCGCCACGAGGATCGCCCGAGCTGAGATTATTCGCCGTTTTGCCGGACCGACGTCCCGCCGCTTGGCTGTTCGACACGAAGTTTCGGTCCAGCGGGGAGCCATCCTTCCCTACAACGTTTGTCCAGCCACGTGCCTCGTACGTTGACAAGGCTAGGGCTTGGCGGATCATGCTGCGGGATTCGGTGTGGGACACAAGTGGCGGTGTCTTAATTGCACCGGAGCAGGAGGCTTTAAAACATAAACCAGCGTTTATGTTTGACGACGAGGACCCCAGAGCCCGGGGTTTTGGTGATCTTGCGGGTAGCGAAGGGGATAGGATAGGCATCGCATTGCGAGTTTCTACAGCGCTGGGGAGGCTGTCATGAGCGTTTGATGGGTCAATCTCGGTGAAAGGTTCGCCGCGCAATTAGCATCGAGGCGCTATGGTGCCCCAACAGATCGGTTCGCAAGGACGGAACACTAAAAGCGCCTCGGTGGCATTGGTCGATCATTGAAGGTGCTGGCGCTGGCGAGTTTGTCGTTCTGGCGCGCGATGGCCGCATCGAGGGAATTGGCATTTTCCGGCAAGCCGCAATCCCGGACAGTCCGAAACCATCGGGTTTTCCAGAGCATCGGTGGCACAATGTGGGATGGCTGCTCCCAACAACGTTCATTCTCTTCAAGCAGCGCAGATACGGGATGAACTAACCGCAGGGTTGTTCGGTGAAAAGGTCTTGCACAGCCCACTTTTTAATGACGGGCAAGGCAAAGGGCACGGATATCGAGGCCCCTTCGACGGATTCCACACGGTGTCGGCCTCGGTGTCGAAGACCTGCACGGTCCGCTTCGACACCAACAAATACTCGGTCCTGTCGACGGCCGTCGGCCGCCCGGTCGAGATCTATGCCTATGCCGACAGGATCGTCATCCGCCAGGACGGCGTGGTCGTCGCCGAACATGCCCGCTCCTTCGGGCGGAACGAGACGGTCTACGATCCCTGGCATTACGTCCCTGTGCTTGCCCGCAAGCCCGGTGCGCTGCGCAATGGCGCGCCATTCCGGGACTGGGCTCTGCCACCAGCGATGGAGCGTATCCGACGCCGATTAAAAGCGGCGCATGACGGCGATCGGCAGATGGTGTCAATCCTGGCCACGGTATTGACCGACGGCATCGATGCCGTGGAGGCTGCCTGCCAGGACGCGCTCGACCAGAATGTCTGCTCATCCGCCGTCATCATCAATATCCTGGCGCGGCAGCGCGATCCGGCGCAGGCAGTCACCATTCTCACCCGGACGCTCTTCGCCTGCAGCACGAACCGCAAGCCGACTGCGCCCGCTACGACAGCCTCAGGAGGGCAAGCTGATGGAACGCACGCAGGTTCTGGAACTGATGGGCACGCTGAAGCTCTACGGCCAGATGCGACTTGCCGGTTCCGGTGCCGCCGATGAGCACGGCGTTGCGCTGATCGGCGACGAAGGTGCCCTTGGCAAGGTCCCGGACCAGCACCTCATTGACCGGCGTGCCGTCGAAGTCGAACTCATCGATGTCCTTGGCGATCGGCAGCTTGGCGACGGTGAGCTGGTATTTGATGGAGCGGGCCTGCTTCTTGGCGATCTCGGCCGATACCAGATCGCCGACGATCCTCGGCGGCTCGTGCTGGCGCTTGATGCCTGTCGCCAAGACCTCGTCATAGGCGCCCCGCATCCCGTCGCCATTGCCCGCGCCCTGACCCGCAACGGCGCACGTGGCCGCTTCTTCAACGTCGTCGATCTCGTCAACCGGCTCGAGAAACCGAGCATCGCGGCGGCAAGCAGGGCCGTATCGCCGAACGGACCTCGATCATCGTCCACCAACCTGGCGTTCGGAGAATGGCCCGCCTTCTTCGGCGACGCCAAGATGACGACAGCGCTGCTTGACCGTCTCACCCATCATTGCGAGATCATCGAGACCGGAAACGAATCCCGGCGCTTCAAGAACCGCGCCTGATCACCCCATCAAGCTGCCAAGCGCCATCCGCGTTCGCCCGGGCTGCGCAACCCTGACCAGCTCCGCCCGGGCGAACGCTGACCGCCGCGCATTACATAAGGGGGTCAAAATTGGGCTCTGACGCACTCTCGCTGCGGCCACAGCCTAACTTGCACCGACGAGGCGCGCCTGGAGAAGATCAATCTTGGCGCGGCCGTACATTTGCCGCTTGATGAGTTTGAGCTTGGTGATCTGGCCTTCGGTCTGGCCATTCGACCACGGAGAGATAATGGCGTTGCGGACTGCGGCGATGTCCTTTTCGACCCCGTTTGCAAAGGAGCCGACGAGGCTTGCCTTCGCGCCCTCGAGCCAAGGGTTCAGTTTTGCGACCGCCTTTGATCGGATCATCTGCTGAAAGTCGTCGATCAGCGTTCGCGCGGTGACGAGGTCAGGAACATTGCTCTCGATTGCCGCGATCAGTACAGCGTCCGATTTGGACAGGTCGTCACGCGCCAGCGTCATGAGCCTGGCGATGGTTCGCGCCGAGGGCGTGCGGGCAAGCGCGCTTTGATCGGCCTTTTCGGCCAGCCGTCGGCGCCGCGCCCATTCAGAGACGACGCCGATCTGGCCGCGGAAGCCCCTCTCTCGCATTTCGCGCCAGAGCGCCGATGCATTGTGCGCGCCTTGCCCCCAACGGCTGTCCAGCCAGGAGAGCCATTCCTCGAGCGAGCTTTGTCGGACGCGGAACACATCGGAGCGCTGGCCGCGCAGGACGCTACGGACGAGCTTGCGGCTATGCCCGGTACGCTTGACGATCTGCTTGATCGGAAAGCCCTGTTTCGACAATTCCAGAATGGCCTCGTTGGTTTCTTGCCGGCGCTGATATCCCTCATACTGTAGCCGTTCGGCATAGGTGAGAAGCCTCGGATCTATGATGGTGCTGCCGACGGCCTTTCGAATCTGCCGCATGGATTTGCTAACCGCGTCGAGAAAGGCTCGGCTGGCGTTTTCCATAAGGTGCCAGCGGTCGGCCACCTGATCGGCATGCGGCAACGCCTTGGTGATCGCCTCGCCATATCCACCACCTCGATCACGCGCGACGGTCGTGATGGACGGATGGCCCATGAGCCATGCCTGCGATGTCGCCTGCTCGCGATCAGGCAGCAATGTCACTGGCCTGCGGCGTTCGAGATCGCAGACAATCGTTCCGTATCGCTGACCGCGCCGGAATGCAAAGTCGTCAATGCCGATGATGGCGAGCTCATCACGCGGCTGTTCAGTCCTGCGGCGCACGACACGCAACAAGGTATCGTTGCTCACCGGCATCATGAGGCGATCGGCAAAGGCCGCAGCCGGCCTGCCGCCAAGCGCCAGTCCCAAGTGATGAACGATGGTCTCAAGGCGTCCGGTTCTTCGAGACAACGGGGCCAAAACATCGGCGCCAAACCGTTCGGCAAAAATGCGGCGGCGGCAAAGAACAGCGTCGCACCAGAAACGGCGAACCGTCACCCGCAAGACCACCCGCCGGCCAGCGATGGGCAGATCGGCGGCTTGCCGCATATATCGGCTCTGGGTTCGGCGTGAAGTGGTCCCGCAGCACGGGCACGTTGCCGAAAGCGCCGTTGCGCGCACGTCAAGAAATACACAATCCGTGTTGATTTCGGCATGCTCGACGAGTAACCCCGCCGGCGCCAGTCTCGTCGACCCAAATCTCTGTTCCATCGCGCTGATTCCCTCTCGAAAATTGCGCGACATCACCCTGCACATGCAGCGAGATTGAGTCTGACCCAAAATTGGACGCCGATCGAGGGTCAGTTTTGGAAACGATGACGTAATTGCTGTCGCTTTATCATCCGAACTGGCCTGGGGAGCCACGATTAATACACCGATGACGAGGGCAAAGAAATGCGATGGAGTTTATTTCCGATTACTCAATGACCCCATAACTCCATACAGGTTACCCACGGTCGAAAATGATGTCGGCGTAATTATAAAGGAACCTGTCACGTAGCGCTGTGTTTCAGAGATAGGTCCGCATAGACCAGTATCGACGCAACCAGTGGCGTATACATCCAACGGGTTTGGGGTACCCCAATTAGCTGGTCTGAAGTTAAACCAAGCGCCTTGGCTACCATTTTCGTACTGGCATATACAAATAGAAGAAGCTGCATTCTGAGCGATGACTTCTTCGCCGCGAGAGGCGAGAGTCATTCCTAGAAGGGATAAAAGGATGAAGCTTGGCAAAGCCATCTGTGAAGTCGACGAAGCCACGGCGAACCCCCTTAAACTCTATCGATGATACCACGTTGGCAGTGTTAAACAACGGGTCCGCAGTGAGACTTTTGTCTCTCGCACAAGGATTTGCGGTGATATGTCCAGTTGCCCTCACGACCGACAGTGCTGTCTAAGATCACTTGTTTGTTACCGTGGCATATATCGGCACGTGACGCGGCCGTGTTCCGGAGGGCGTGTCCCTGCATCTCTCCAGCTAGATTGAAAAAGTTGCACCACGCACAGGCTACGACCCTGGCTGGATATCCAGTCAAACGCCTCGGGGGGGGGCAAGAACAGCTGGCCGGCTTTTCCCGCCACAGCCGGGCCCGGCTTGCTGTCTATGAGCAGCAGCTCTGGCCATTGCAACGACGCACCGCTCTCGTTCTCCTCGTAGGTGGCAGCAATGGTCAGCCCACGGTCCCTGCAGAACGCTTCAAGCTCGCCCCGCGCCTGCCCGCGTCCTGTTCCTTGTCGACGCCCTCAAGTAAGCTCGAATGAACACCACATGATTTGGACTTGCACTTAGAAAAAATGAGTCGCATTATATTCGCAGCTCCTACTATTCAATACCGTCGGTTCTGCCGATGCCGCAGCGATCTGCCATGATTGCCGCAGACCGCTTCTGCATGGAAGAAATGAAGGCGGAGACTCAAGTGAAGACTTTCACCTTGGTTATTTCGATAAACAATGTCGATTTGGTCGACCGCAGCCTTGGCTGACGTCACGTTAACTATGGATAGCTGGGACCAACCGCCGCGCCTGCAGATTGCCAAAGGCAATGCGCAAGACTGTGAAAAACCCATAATCGCGGATAAATCGGTGGCAAAAGGATATAGAGAGGCTTTTCCTGGTACCGGAACGAATGGGGTACATGTCTGCTTCCGTAGAACTCTCGACCCACAAAATCAAAACTCTCCATTGGACGACACCTGGACCTGATGTTCTGCGGATGGAGAATGCCCAATACCTTAAGCTGGCAATCTGATCGAACCCTTTGGAGGAACGGAAGGATCTACTGCAGACGTGGCGTCTATAGCTGCCAGTCTAACCGGCCAAGATGAGTTCGTAACAAAAACCCATAGGAGGCGAGGATGTTGATACAGAGGGCTCTAGTTGTATCCCTTTACATGATGTCTATCTATATCGTTGTGCGAGATGACGGAGCTCCCGGTGTACAAGACGACATTCCCATCGCGGCTGCTAAAGAGTATACGACGAACGACTTCAACAACGCCTTCGGAAGTCAAAGCTGGGCTCAGCAGAAGGCGAACATAATCAATGCATATTGCAGCGCGAACATGCGAGCCAACGCCACTGTTCAAAAGGTTGTCGATAAGTCGGGCGGACCGCACGGGGCAGCGGCACTTAAGATCGATTGCAATTGAAGTCGGGCCGAGCGAGACACTTTCGCGACAGGAAGCTCCCCGCCCAGTCAGGGCGAGTTGAGGCGAGGAGGAGCCAAGCTGTTGAGCTTTCAACGGTGGCCTCGAAATCCTTGGCGAGACGGCGGTTGCGACCGAACCAAGCGAAGGTGGGCTCAACAACCCATCGATGTGGAAGCACTTCGAAGCCGAGCACCTTTTTACTTGGACGACCGGAAACCCCGTTGGCTATCTGAATAACGGCAAAAATATACGACTATTCGGGGCGTTACAGAGGATGGTTCCAAGACGGCTGGCTCTTTGACACGGCTGGTGATCGGATGCTCTTCACCCCCGACTCATCGGGTGGCCCCTTGAAACCACTCAGAAAACTGAAGCCCTTAAATTTAGACAGCGTGGCGGATTGGTTGGCTTCTGTCGAGCTGGCGGTGAAACGCAGCGAAAAGGTCGAGGAAAGCTTGCCCAGGGAGGATGCGATGAGTTGGTCATTCCCGTATGCCACTAGGTCTCTAGGCCGTTTTTCAGTTCTAGCGTCGGCTGCTTTTGCCATGTGCCTGATCATGGCAGCCCCTACGCTGGCCCAAAAGACCAGCAAGACTGATTTCCGGCGAAACTATTCTGAAGCCCAGGCTTCCATTGCCAAAGGCGGCGGCAAAGTCGTCTCAAGCTCGTCGGCTTGGCTGAGAAAAAAGACCGCGATCTATGGAAAGGTTCGGTCGCTCAAGTCGTCGGAAACGATTCTTGCGCTTGCGGGGAGCGATGCCAAGGCGAACTCCATTCCAAAAGTCATCGGCGACGCGCCGAAGGGTTTTGGACAAACGTTGCCCTGGGACCCCGCGGATGAGGAACTGGCCGTTGTCGCCTTTGTGAACCCCGCCGATGTGCTGGGAATTCTCATCACCGGCGTGACCAAGGGTGACACGATTGAGGTCGTTTCCGCGTCCGGGATTGCGTCATATTCCGAGGACACCAAGAACGAAGGTGTAGCGGGCTTCATCGGTGTTGTCGGTGTGGGAGCAGGTATCGCTGCCACGGCATTCGGGGCGCCAGAAATCGTTCCCTTGGTCACCGCAGCTACGAAATACGCTCAGGAGCAATGGAAGGAAGAGAAAGTCAAAACGAAGAGGAGAGACGCGTTCGGAGTGGACCCAGGGAGTCAACATAAGGCGCGTCAAGAGGGCGGTATTCTGATTTCTATGCCTGCGGCCGGGGGGCCAATCACGAGTGGAAACAATGACCATCGTGAGAATTGGATCAAGGAGCCGGGCGACCGAGTGGCCAAGAACTACCCGCCCCAAGTGAAGAACGCGTTTTTCGTTACCCGTGATCGGCCGTCAGCGCGCGCCACGGTCGACGGCGACATATACATCATCGCCTGGGACCACAAATTCGAGGATAACTTTGGGTTCTATCGCGTCAATCTGCTACTCAAGCGGGGAGACACACCCGACCCAGGCGACGTCGACTGAGAACTAGCCGGCGACGACGCGAGCGGCTCGGATATCGGCTAAAAGTACTCATCGCCTCGCCCTCTTGCCTAAGCGCCTTGCACGATTTTGATCCGAAAGTTTGAGATAGGCGCGCCTGCAGGAGGGACCACGATGCTGACGCCCAATCTCAGGCTGCTTGGACGGCGAGCCAGGATCATTATGGTTTGCAAGCTACCATTTCGCCCACCGGACAGAGCCGGCCCACTTTCTAGCAGTTAGATCGTCTATGCACCCAGCAGCGACGAAAGCCTCCCATTCGGGTTGGCTGTGCGAAGCGGTCCACGCCTTCCAATGACGCAGATAGCTATTAAAGGGGCTCCGCAAACTAAAGCCTCTGAAAAACTAAGAGAATTGTCGCCGTTAAAGCCGTTGAAGTCCTCTAATTGGTCGAATCACCGATTCTGGCTCTGACCCGCTTGTGGGCATTGAGGCCATTTTGCCGGGCTTTTCAATTCGGGAACTATTTCAGCCCAAGCTAACTGAATCTGCGTGTTTCGGTTATTCCCGGACACCCTTCGCTAAATCCCGGACAGTGATTTCAGTAATTCGCGGACAGCGATTCCGCTAAATCCCGGACAGTTTTCGGGAGCGGATTTAGCGGTCGGTTCTTGGCTGCGCCGTTCTGGCAGTTTGGCCTCTCACGATGATGTTGAGAGGGGCCATGCCGAGACGGAAGCATGCGAGACGAACGAGCGTGAGGGATATCCAAGCGATCTTGCGCCTGACCCATGAGCAGGGTCTTTCGGTGCGTGAGGTGTCGGAACGGCTCAAGATCAGTAAGACGACAGTATCGACCTATTTGCTGCGGGCGCGGGAGGAGGGGCTGTCATGCTGGCCGCTGCCGCCGGGCCATGACGACGCGACGCTTGAGCGGCTACTGTTCGGCCGTGCCGGTCGTCCGCCGCAAGATCTGAGCGAACCGGACTTTGCGCTGATCGCCCGGGAGTTGAAGCGCAAGGGGGGTGACGCTGACGCTGTTGTGGCAGGAGTATCGCGCCGCCCATCCCGACGGCTACGGCTACACCTGGTTCTGCGAGCACTTCGCCGCTTTCGAGCGCCGGACGAGCGCGACATTCCGGAATCGGCATGCGGCGGGCGCGGTGATGCAGATGGACTATGCCGGGCAGACGGTGCCGGTGATTGATCCGGCGACCGGCGCCATTTACCCGGCGCAGATTTTTGTCGCGGTGCTGGGCGCCTCCAATCTGACCTTCGCCTTTGCCAGCTCCAGCCAAAAGCTGCCGGACTGGATCGAGGGCCAGGTGCGAGCGCTCGCCTTCTTCGGCGGCGTCACCAGAGCGATCGTGTGCGACAAACTGAAGGCCGGTGTCGTCAAGGCGCTGTGGTTCGAGCCGACGCTGAACGCGACCTTTGCCGCGATGGCCGAGCATTACGACACCACCATCCTGCCGACCCGCAGCCGCAAGCCGCGCGACAAAGGCAAGGTCGAGGGCGCGGTGCTGATCATCGAGCGCTGGATCCTGGCACGGCTGAGGAACCGGTCCTTCTTCTCGCTCGCCGAGCTCAACGCGGCGATCGCCGAACTGCTCGAGGAGTTGAACAACCGGCCGATGCGCCATGTCGGCCAAAGCCGCCGCGAACTGTTCGAGGAGATCGAGCGGGCTGCCTTGAAGCCGCTGCCGGCGGCACCGTTCGAATACGCCGAGTGGAAGTCGGCGAAGGTCCATCCTGACTACCATGTCGAGGTCGACAAGACCTTCTACTCGGCGCCGCACCGGCTGATCGGGCGCACCGTCGAGGTGCGGCTCACGCACCGAGTGGTCGAGATCTTCCACGATCACCAGCGTGTCGCCAGCCATGTGCGTCGCTCGCAGCGTTCCGGCCATGTCACCGTCAACGAACACATGCCCAAGGCGCACCAGCGCTACGCCAACACCACACCGGCCAGCCTGATCAGCCGGGCGGCAAGGATCGGCCCCAACGTCGCCATTCTGGTTGAGCGCATGATGCGCGACCGGCCACATCCAGAGCAGGGGTACCGCTCGGCCATGGGCATCCTGTCGCTGGCGCTGCGCTATGGGCCGGAGCGTCTCGACGCCGCCTGCGAGCGGGCGCTGCTGATCAACGCGATCGCCTACTCCTCCGTCACCGCCATCCTCAAAGCCGGCCTCGACCGAGCCAGCTCCGCAGAACCGGCAAAGCCGACACCCCAGCACGCCAACATCCGCGGCTCCACCTATTACCAGTGAAGGAAAGGAAGAAAGAATTCTCATGAACCCCACCCTCGACCAGATGCAGGCCCTCGGTCTGGCCGGCATGGCTGCCGCCTGGCGCGAACTGGCCGAACGGAACAACGCCAACGAGCTCAGCCGTGACGAGTGGCTCGGCCTGATGCTCGACCGCGAGGTCGCCATACGGGCCGACAAGCGCGTCCGGAACCGGCTCGCCTCAGCCAGGCTGCGCTTTCCCGAAGCCTGCATCGAGGACATCGACTTTGCCGCGCCGCGCGGGCTCGACCGGCGCAGCACCATGGCGCTCGCGCAGGGTGAATGGCTGAAGGCGCATGAGAACCTGATCGTCACCGGCCAGACCGGAACCGGCAAGTCGTGGCTGGCCTGCGCCTTCGGCCCGCAAGCGGCACGGCTCGATCATTCCGTGCTCTATGTGCGCGTGCCGCGCCTGTTCGAGGATTTGGCGCTCGCCCGTCTCGATGGCCGCTTTCCACGCCTCATCGACAAACTCACCCGCGCACAACTGCTCATCCTCGATGACTTCGGAACCCACTCCCTCACCGATCAACAGCGCTTCCATCTGTTCGAAATCGTCGAGGAACGCTATCGCCGCAAATCCACCCTGATCACCGCCCAGGTCCCAGTGGCCAGATGGCATGACCTGATCGCAGACCCTACCGTCGCCGACGCCATTCTCGACAGGATCGTTCACAACGCCCACCGCATCGTGCTCCAGGGGCGAAAGCAAAAAGCAGCGCCCCTCTTGACCGGCACCGAAAACGGCGAAATCAATCATCCATGAACGCAACAAGGCACCCGAGGACCAACGCCGCCAAACTGTCCCGACATTAGCGAACCAAAGTCCGGGAATTAGCGTAACCCCCCTGTCCGGCTTTTGCGAAATGCGCACTGAATCGCCGGTGGGGCTGGTTCATGCGTCTGAAGTTTGTCGAGCCGTTGATCCCGACTCTCGTGGAGAAGCCTCCAGAGGGCGACGCCTGGACTCACGAGGTGAAGTTCGACGGCTACCGCTCACAGATGATCGACGAGGATGGGACCCGGATTTACACCCGTCCGATGGCGGGGTCATCGTCCTAAACGAAGCTGGCCTTTCCGACTTCTCAGAACTGCGGAAGGCCATCACCCGCCGATCCTCTACTTCGTCGCCTTCGGTCTCTTGCATCTGAACGGCCACGACTTGCGCGGTATGGCGCTGGAAGAGCGGCGTGAAATCCTTGAGAGCATGATCCCCGCCAACATCCGCATCCAATTCAGCCAGCCGCTGACCGGCGAGGCAAAGGCGATTTATCATCTTGTCGACAAGGCTAGTCTCGAAGGCATGGTGTCGAAGCGCCGTGACAGCAAATATCGCAGTGGCCGCTCGACAGCGTGGCTGAAGACCAAGAGCTACGAGATCAACGAATATGATCTACTCGGCGTCGAGCGCGAAACCGGAAAGCCAGCGTTCGCCCTCAGGGCCGACAGGCAACCAGGGCGCTATGTCGGCTCAGCGTTCATCAACGCAAATCGCGACGTCCGCGAGCGGCTTTGGAAACGCGTTCAGGATCATCATCCTGGGACGCCGCCGAATGGTATGAAGCGACCGGCAACGCCGCGACGAGGGATAGTCCTCTTTGAACTGTCGTTCACCCCCTAGCCGTCCCTTCCCGATCAGGACTGCTTGTGGGTTTCACCACTTATCTTTGTAACTCCACTTACGCCCGGACCGGTCATATTTTCGAACCAACACTCTTTACCCGGACCGTATCCGTCGGGGGCGACGCAGTTGATATTCCGATACTCCCTGCTAGTTACCTGAGCACCATTAGAGAAGAAATACACAATAACTCGAATGCTCATATATCTATTTGGCTTTCCATTGCTTGCCTTAATGGCGACCGTTCCGTTTTGATTCTACCAAATATCTACAAACTGGCTGTCGTCATTCACAAAGGCGTGGGGTCTTGCGTCTTGCGCGTAGACAGTGCCAACGACGATACACGCAAGCGTCAGTACAACTGACCTAACTGCTGAACTAACCGCCATCTTCCTCCACAAACTTGCTGCAGTTCCGGCTTTATGGGCACGCACCCAGTCGAAAGCAAGGGCAAGCGGTTTCATTAAAAGGGTACAGTCACTATCACGCCGGGGGCTGACGGGCTCGGCGCTTGGGACGGATTAGTCGGCCCCGTGTTTGGGTTGGTACCGGGCTGCTGAGCGCCACCTGCCATACCTGGAGTGACCGTAGTGCTTTGAGGTATTGCCGCTGGCGGTGGATTGGGGGCTCCTGACGGTTGCGCACCTTGCTCGTCTGCAAGTGATACCGACCCAATGAGAGTCGCCGCTAGTGCCAATATTATTGCTCTTGCCGTCATGGTTTTTATCCCCTTCTGGTCAGTAGCCTATGTCACGTTTAGCTGCGCATCCAAGTTAAGCCGTTATAATCTCAATCGAAACTTCTCTTGGTTGCTTGAGAGCAACATAATATACCATAGTACGAGCGCGGGGGCAAATTTCCCTTGAAACAGACCAGGATTTTGTACTTTTTGAACGCAGAGGTGAGACAGGAGACATAAATGGCCG
Source organism: Mesorhizobium sp. M0051 (assembly GCF_040323235.1). Taxonomy (NCBI): domain Bacteria; kingdom Pseudomonadati; phylum Pseudomonadota; class Alphaproteobacteria; order Hyphomicrobiales; family Phyllobacteriaceae; genus Mesorhizobium; species Mesorhizobium sp. M0051. The sequence goes on along the minus strand of NZ_JAMYUT010000018.1, from coordinate 104,832 downwards.
TGGCTAAGAAGGATCAGGAGCGCATCTCATACGCGTGTAGGGGCAACGCCGTCGGGCGACTTCTTTCGGCATCGAACGGCAGCCCCCGCTGCGCATTCTTGCGGGCATCCAGTCCCAGACCGAACTGCGGATGTTTTATGGCCGCACGCGTTCTGGCTTGGGCAGTGCCATCGGCTCTCTCATCGGCACCTCATAATTATCGCAGTTCAGAGAAATATCGAAGCTCGATCCGCCGGCTGTTATCTTTCTAAACCAGTATGTGGCGTCTTCGACGTCAAAATACCTATCCGCGGAGCTGCTACCTTCCCATGCATAACTGCCGTCTATAAATCGCGCGTAATAGTAAGCTACCCGGTTTTCAGTCACAACTGTCCGATGAGACATGGTCAACTTATGAGATTTTGTATCGGGCCCTGCGACTTTCCACCAGTATTTCGTCACCCACTCGCCGTTTATCTTTTTGTATCGGATTGCTAGGTTGAGCGATTGACTGCATGTGTTCTTAGTAGAGAATGTATATTGACTCGGCGCTTCTTCTGCAGGTGGCTCTGGGCTTCGCGGACTAGTAGGCTGGGTCTGACGAGGCGCGGGGGTGTCAGCCGGTTTTCTCTTGGGCGGCACGCCGTGAGCTGTTGCCGTATATGTACCTACGAGATTCTTCATGCACCCATAGATACCATTGAAGCCAACACTTAGCAGTACTTCCGATGAGTGTGCGTACACTGTTGGCGCGTGGCCCCCGGCGCCAGTACTTATCGTTACCAAATAATCGCTACGATTTACAAATGTCATGCAGCCATTTTGCTTAGTGAGAGAAATATACTGACAGCCGCTCCCCGAACAAACTTGGGCTCTAACAGTTGTTGTTATGCTAATTAAGGCCAGCAAAGAGACGATCCCCACCACTGCAGCAACGCGGCAATCGACTAGCTTGCTCATTTGATTTCGCATGGTCCATCGGCAGCGCACCGACTCCAATCGCTGAAGTCGTCATCAGCGGAAACGCCCGGATCCGTTGTTCTTCGCCAGCACACATCTTCGCCATTGGTGCCGGTGCCCGGAAATGTCTCAGAATAGCCGGATTGCATATCCGATATCCGTTTGATTGCGTCGTTCGCTCCGCAATCATCGTTCCGCCCCTGAGGAATCTCGACAGGCGGCAAAACATCCCAAAGATTCATAGAGAGGGTTACATCTGCGCGGGCGGCCCCGTGCATAAGTACAAGCGCGAAAACCATGGTGACGGCAAACCACAACAAGCGCACGGTGGGCCCCTTTTTAGCGAATTCTTATATTAATCCATTCCGGTCCGCTAGAAAAGTAGGTTGCGTTCTTTCGCTTCGGCTTTCTGTTTTGCGAATGCCGTCAGCAATTCGCGTCGTTGGTCTGCCACCGTCCGTCATCACCGGATAAAAGATTCCACGACCCTGCTTGACGGGCAAGGAATTTGTTCCTTTTCCGTTCTCATGGCGCACGGTCCGATCGACACTCTGGGCAAGGCGACCAGGCACAACATGCTTGTGAAAGCCGAGTGCAGTTGCGGCAACGTCCGCTCCTGTCGATCAGCCGATCTGATGATGGTCTATGGGGGGCGGTGTCGATCCGATGAAGCTGAAATTCCACTGCAACCGCTGCAAGCCGCAGATCAAAATTACGCTTCTCGAGGTCCACCCTGAGCACCTGCCGAAGCGCCTGATGATCCACAAGCCGATGAAGGTCGACGGCAAGACTGTCTGGGACGCAGAGCGATTTCGCGGGTAGGCACGTCTTCAACGACCCAGCACCGTCCCGACTATCATCTTGTTAATGCCCCCAGTTGCACACCACTACGGATATGCGATGCATCCCATCATAGGTGCCTGCTCGAAGATTCTCTGGAACTGCACTGAAAAAGAGCTCGCTGAGCGGAAAGCAACAGCTTCGTGCAAACGTCGTTCACGACATGTGCAGCCTTACGAGGCCTTTGCCTTCCGCTTGGCGGGTACCTTAATAGGTGCGGCCTTCCTACCAAGACCGCTCGATTTCGCCAGCGCCGATCGTTGCGCAGCGTAGTTCGGAGCGACCATCGGATAGTCCCGCGGCAAACCCCACTTCTCACGGTATTCATCGGGCCTCAGTCCGTAATGGACGTTGAGATGGCGCTTCAGCGACACGACCAGACTGCGCAAACCTGACCAACTGCGCCTGGTCGGGCGCTATGGCAGCGGGCCTGTCACAGACGCGCTGATCAATGACAGCCTTTGCGGGCAAAGACCCGACGACGTCTGTCGCGTATTGTGCGTTCGAGACGCTTGGCGATCGAGTTGGACCCGAGCATCGGTTTTGGTTCGACCTGTTTCTAAAGCTCGCAAAATCGGATCACGTGGGTTGGGCATAGGGCTCAACCTAAGTTCTCCGAGTCACCTCGATGCTCCCCACAAAACCAAAAAGTCTGCCTGGCCATGTGGGAAACCCCAGCCGCCCCTTGGCCCGCTGTCGGTCGACAGTGGATCGGCCGGTGCTGACCAGCGGTGCCGGTCGGAAAATAGCTTTCGACCTCAACCATCTGACATGTTCATTCGGTTTCGCCGTTTGGTTTTTCCTCACGCTTTTTGTACGGTCCGCGCTTTCCCGGCTTTGGCGCACGGGGTCCATTCTCCGTATTTGTTAATCGCAGCGTCGATCGCCTCGGCCTCGGCCAAGAACTCCCATCCTGTAATGATGTCGTGAATTCTCACGTTAACCTCCTCAAACCTGCCCAGGGAAATCTAATGCTTGGACGATCCAGCGTCACCCCTGCCTTTCGAGAAGTCACGTCAATCGTGATGGAGGCCGATTAGTACAAGGCAACTGGGTCTTGGCCGCCCCATCGTTTATCGAGAAATGAGGCAAATGGGCATCAGTCGGCCGGCGAAGAACATTTCCGACGCTTTTCAAACTCTCGCTCCGGGGAAACTTCAAGGGCAAATCCTGACCCGAAGCCGGACAAATCCGAGATGATCGGCAACTCGCTGTGAGATTCGCCAACATTGCCTTCGCGCGGAAAAGCTCACAGTCCGTCAGAAATGTTAACTACCTGGTCCATCTTGATTGTGCGCTTGGACAAGCAGGGCCGGCGCGGCCGGCAACATGTCGATGAATACATGCTTGATCCGGATGGCGTGGCTGCCGTTCTGGATCAACGCACCTTCCAGAACGGCAAGAGAGAGCGCGTGCGCCGCTTCGGGCGTCAGCCCTGCGGAGTCGCCATATATCTTTCGTATCCGACCATCGACCGCGTCGATGACAGCAGAAGCGGGGAGCGCGAGCACATAGCCAAGCATAAACCCCCAGTCGTGTCCGGCGGCATACTGGCCTGTTACGAACCGATCGACGCCCTTGGTGACATAGCTTCCATTCAGCGTGGCGTCGCCAGCCCGCACCCGCTTGCACTCGACGGCGACATAGGCGTCCTCGTCGCCGAACTGGTGCAAGAACTGCAGGGTGATATCGATCCGGCCAAGAATGGTCGGGTCCGTGGTCGCCATGTCTTCAAGCTCGTGCTCACCCCGCACCTGAAGGTTGGTAAGGCCGAGCGATTTTTTGACCCGACGCACCGCCTTTCGGACGACCATCGTTGTCGGAACTTCGAGCATTCCGGGCGTCAGATGATGCCTGGCCTCGTTGCACCCGCGGCAAAGGAGATCGAGGACGGTGGCGATCTGGTCGCCAGACAAGGCGAACGCGGGAAGACCGACCGGGAGGTCAGGTGTAAGCAACGGCATCCCGCCTCCGCAACCAGTGGTCGGCGAGGATGACGTCTGCATCGTTCAGACCAGCTGTCCGGGTCCAATACCGGACTTCCGTCGGCTTCAAAATGAAGAGATCGTTCGCGCCGTAAAGCCGTATTTGCCGTCGCTCATTGAGATATGGCGGAATGTCTGCATCCAACTGACCCCGCAGCATCGCCGCCAAGGCGTCGAGTTCGGCCGGATTGCCCTCACGAACGGACGGTTCGTGTCCGGGGCCGCCGTCGACCATGACGAAGCGGACGGCGGTCACACCTGGAACCCCGGTGGCGAGGTCACCCTTGCTCAAGCGCATCGGGTAAATGACGGCCTCAAGCCGGCGCTCGTTGCGCGCTCGAAGGTAGGCATCGACCGTTCGCGCGACCTCGCCCGCATAATCTCTCAAACTTGAGGCGTCAGGGGACTTGACGAGTTGAATTCGCTCGCTGCGGTTTTCGAAGATGAGGTAGCGGGCGCGCGCTACGCTGTCCCGGGCCAGAGTGCGTTCGTCGCAATCAAGTCCATAAAGTTCGAATACTGCATCGTCGAGTTGATTCAAACATGCCTGATCATCGGGAGATAATGCCGCTCGCTTCTCTGCTTCAACGACGGCTTCGATGACATCATCATCAAGGTCGCCAATGAAGGGCATTCGCAGCGACAAGAGGTCGTGTGGCTCGACGGTTGGTCGTTCGAGACCCCAAGTCGGTCCGCCCAGCGCGAATTGAAATGCAGTCAGACTCGAGTTCATCACTCCGGACAGGAGATATGCAAAACGCGATTCGCTGTTGGCGAATGAGATGCCGAAATAGCCTTGGGTATAGAGCGCATCCTGATCGTTCACGGCGGCGCTGTATCGTCCCCGCTGGGCGCCAGCGTCCGATCCCACCTTGGAGCAAAGAAGGAGCGGCCCGCGAAATATCGATCGACTCCGAACTCTGTGCAAGGTCTCGTGTTCGAACTTGTCAAGATTTCCGGCTTGGAGGCGGAACGGCGTAAAATTGTCCGGCGTGACCACAGGGAGTCCGGCATAGTCCTCGGGACTCTCCGTTTGACCGATGCCCTTGACCTTGAACCCTTGCCCTCGATTTACGCGCCGCTCGACGCCAAGTTTTGTCAGCACTTCATCAAACGTGGGAAACTCGCGTTCGAGCCTCTCAACAAGCCAGCCATCGCGAACAGTTCCAAAGGTGGCCGCCTTTAGGAAAGGTGGTGTTGCGAGCACTTTTTTGAGCGGCACCGAGCGGATTTCGCCGGGCCCGAGATGAAACACGCCTGTCCGCCGGAAATCCGGTGTCCAAGGAATCGACCCGACGAGCATGCGCTCAGCGTCGGGTCCAAGGGCACACCGTGCGAAGAAGAGCAGCGCCGGACCAATCGCGTCCGGGAACAAGTCTTCGCGACGAAGGTAGGAGAGGTTGATCAACGCGACGGGCGCGAGGCGCTCCAATAGATAGTTCCGCGCCGCCACGGCGTGGGTGTCTTTGGAAAAGAAGGGGGTAGCTTTCATTACCATCCCGACGCGACCGCCGTCGCCGGCCAAGTTCGCGCCGAGCGCCAGGAAGGCTTGGTCGGGGCTTCGCCTTGGCCGCAAGGTCGAGGTTTCGGAGGTGCGTCGCTTTTGCGCTCCGCCTTCCTTCTTGACGAATGTCCAGGGAGGATTGCCGACGACGGCATCGAAGGTTTTGCTGATGATCTGGGTCGGAAGATTGTCGCCGAGCGAGTCCGCCTCGAACAGCGTCGTATCGATCAGACGATCGAATTTGAGGTCTCGGATGTCGCTGACCGGCTCGTCGTCGAGCTCCAGCGCAGCCAAATAGAGACTGAACGCCGCGATGGCTAAGGCCGCGCGATTAATGTCGATGCCAAAGAGCTGAGTGTAGAGAATTTGGCGGACGACCTGCCGGCTAGCCGGTTTGCCGTCAGACGCGCGCCATACCAGGCGTCGGAACGCCTCGACCAGAAAGGCACCCGACCCGCACGCCGGGTCGATGACTGTCGCGTCCGACGAAAGACCCTCGAAGACAGGATCGAGTGTGAGGTGCACAAGCTCGATCGGCGTATAATGAAGACCCTGGGACCGAGCCTCGTCCGCCGCACTGGTGCGGGCAAACTGCTGGTAGATCGAGCTGACGAGATCGACCGGAATGGCATTGAACCGGAATCTGAAAAGACGTCCCTGCCCATGGCGCTCCGGGATCAGGCTCCGACCTTCGACGAAGTCGCGGATCAGCTCTAGGTGCTGAGGGGTAAGCTGCTCCCGCTCAGCACCAGGGTCGTCCATTGGAAACAGATCGCCGTTGAACGTCGTGCGCAGCCACTCGAACAATGCAAAAGCGTTGGTTGGCGTCGCGAACATCGCGCTCAAGTCCGCAGGCAAGTTCGATGGCAGGAATGGCTGAGCAATTCCTCGATCCAAGAGATACCAGGTGAAGATGCAGCGACCGATGAAGCGCTGCGCGATATCGCGGGCGTGGGCCAAAGCGCGGTCGGTTTGTGGTTCGCCAAGGGCCGTAAGGCGATCCTCAAGGGAGCTGATTTCGGACAGCAGTTCGCGATCGACCCGATGCCGGCGATCTATTTTGGATCCTATCGCGCTTGACCAGAATGCACCCGTCTCAGTGGCAATTCGACCGCACTGGGCATCCAACGCCCGCAGACGATCGCCGGACTCAAGGACGAATCGGTCCAAGGCCTGCGGTGCTTGGCCCGCTTGCCCTTCGGTCTGCTCGGGTGAGGCATAACAATCGTAAAGCCGGACATCCGTAGGCGTGACGATCCACAAAAGCGGGGCGACGCCGACGTTCCATGCCGCTTCGTGCCACCGGCGGAGGTCCTCATCGGTAGGTTCCGCGCGCCCAGAATCCTTGAAGATGCTGGTGGGAGCGTTTTGAGCCGAGAAGACGGCGTCCGCATTCAGGCCGACCCGGTCGTCTGAGAATATGGCACGCATCTTAGCGGCGCGAAGGTCGTCGGCTGGTACGAACCCAGGCGCCGGTCGGCCGTTGGGACCGAGATAGCCTGTCGCTTCCAGCGCTTGTTTGAAGGCCGCGCTCGTCACGCCAACCTCCGGCCTGGGTTCGAAGTAGCAGCCTGTCGTTTGGTAGGCCTCAGGCCGCCCGAGGCATGGGGCGGATCGATCGAACGCGCAGGGAATAGCTCTAACTGGCCGGATGACAGCACCGGGCGGGGTAGAGAGAAGCCAATCGACAGGGTTTCGAGATGCGGCTCAAGCCGAATGATTACGGCATCGTCATTAAGCGGCGTACCGTCAGCATCCTCGATGAGAGCCCAGTCATTGCCGCCTTGGAGTCTCAGTGCCTTGCCCCAAAGGGCGATAAATGATGTGCGCCGAAGACCGCTCTTGAGGCTGCCGAATAGGTTTCGATGTGGCTGCAGCTCCAGATGAAACCGATCTCGAAGCGTCACGGCGATCCGAAGTAGAAGGATTGTCTGCCAGGTAAAGCCGGCAGGTGATCCTTTCCCCTTGGGTGGGAAGTCCGCTGGGATCAGCGCACGACGGCTCGTCCATTCTCGCAGCGTTGCCGTGGAAAGCCCCGTGAGCACCGTCGCGTTAGGTGTTGTTACGAGTCGCATAGCCATCCCATCAGATCGAGTCTTGTACCCGATCTCGCCTTAGAGAATGGGTAACATACCCGATCTCTAACCTGGACGCGACCGTATTGCCGCATTAAGGCGCGGACGTCTAACTTAGACGACGCGGAAGCCGGTCCTATCCCGTCCACATCGTCGAGCGGAGAAGAGCCTGCATGTGCTCTGTCAGGTCGAGCTCACCGCGCGCCTCGATCTTCAAAAGATATCGGGCTTTGGCCCGGCGATCACCTTCCCTGACCGCAGGATAGGCGCATACAGCCAGCAGCGCCCTTTCCTCAGTCCGGCTGGCTCTGTCGTGGTCGCGGTTACTGCAGTCCATTTCGTGGATTGCCGTGCCGAACGCCGCGTACGTTGCCTTATGCGCCTTAATCAGCGCCCGCAGATCGCGGGACGGTTCCCGGTCCCGGCGTCGCGGCTTTGTGGCGAGAGCTGTTGCCGCAACCGTCGAGGCGATAACGGCGCTGCCGGCGTTGAGAAGCAGGGCTCGGCGATTGATCCTGGACACGGTAAACCCTCCTCTCCACTTCATGGCAGGCTGCCAGATCGGTGTCGCAACACCGACCGGCCGTGCTCTCACCGTAGCACGACTGTCGGCGCATTCATGTCAGGATGGATGGCACCAATTGGCCGCATTGCAGCCAAGGCATGGCTGGCGCGACCGCGCAGACCGGGCATCTCGCGAAACTGTTCGATCGACTGTTTCCCCTCGGTATCGCCTCCAAAGAACGGATCGCCATTCCCGAAAAATCTATAACTTCGAAGATTGCTGGCCCTTGTGCCGTGGTCATGGTGATGCTCCGTCTTCGCATGGATCATGGGGCACCGCTCACGCGGTGCCCTCGGCGGTGATGGCTTTCATCACCCGTTCGGCCGCCCATCGTCCGGCCTCGTTAAGATGGCGCTGCCACGCGCCTTGCGACGGCGACCAGCGAAAGCCGTTGGCTTTCAGCGCCCGCCTTGTTGCCTCGTCGGGCTTGGCCGGGAAGATCATCTGAATGCGCGCCATGCCGACGTTTTCGATGATCTCGACTACTCCGATTCCGGTCTTGACGGTCTGACTTTCGTTTCCCCGCTCCTGCATCCTCGCCAGTGATTTCAGTCGCGAGTGCAGGCGGCGGATTTCGGCCCGGTTGCCCGACGTGTCGAAACCGCGTTTCCATTGGCAGTCGGCCAGCACGACGCCGCGCACGGCGATCGCGGCCGACATGCCCGTTTGCGCGACCACAGCCTTGATCATGGCGGCATCGTCCGAGCCGTCCTTCTCCATGCGCCGGATGATCGCATTCGCCGCCTTGGCCTTGTTGATGGAGAGCGCCAGCGCCTCGATCTTGGCCTTGATCTTCTCGACGGCAGCGGGATCTCCCGAGCGGATCGGCTCGTCATCCGCCCCATGCGGTAAGGCTTTCCGCTTAACGGCCTTGCGGGCTGCGACCGGATGCGCGCCCAGATCGGCACGGCGGGCGTCTGCGACCTTTATGCGCTTTTCGTTGCGGGCGACGGGAAAGCGTGCGGGGCCGGTGATGAACCAGTTCATGCACCGTCCTTCTGCCGCCCAAAACCGCCGAGCCAAATCAATATGACGCCGCGCGAACGCCTCAACCTCGGCGACGCCATTAAACTCGGGCGTAATATCGCCCTTGCCGGCCAGGTCCTCGACATAGGCCGCAAAGTCATTGAGACGCGCTGCAAGCTCGTCGAGCTCGATATTTGCGCGCCGGTCCGGAAAATGGGTGAGGGCGCCGAACTGGTGTTCGATGGACTTCGCCGCGATAATCGCGGCGAAGCCTCCAACGGAGACGACGAGCGTCCCGTTTTCGACAATGGCGACTGTCATCACGCCTCTCCTTCCACAATGGTAGGAGCGCAGCGCTCGATGCGAACCTGCAAGCCCATCAACACGCCTGCGATGATAAGCCCTCCCGCAGTCGCTTCGTTGCCGGTCGCAAACACGGGGTCCCGTACCGGGCGACAGCACTTGAAAAAGGCCGCTGCATCTTCAACGCTGATCAAGGGGGAGGCGTAGAGCTCGCATCCATCGCCGCCGACGAGAACGATTTTCCCGGCCAATGGCTGCGGGTAGCCTTCAAAAATGGTGAAGGCGCTCAGCCCTTCGCGCAACCCCTCCTCGTCGACGAACAGGGAATGCCGTTCATCGAAGCGCACAACCTCGGTCATTCGGCAGCCGATCAGGTCATGCAGCGGTTTGTAGCTGTTCCCGGCCGGAAACTCGACCGCGCGAAAAATCGTCGTTTCGGGGTCCAATAGGTAACCGGTCTGTTTCATGGTCTAGCCCTTTCTTTCTCCGCGAAGCGGTCTTGCTCTTGCCCGACGGGCAGGAGCCCGCTCCTGCTGCCGAGCTCGTGCGGAACAGCGGGAGAGAGGGAGGCAAGGGAAAAAGTGGAGGGGGTTCGCCCGCCCGCAGGCGAAGCCGGAGGGTCGGCGCTGATCCGCGCATGCGGATCGACGCCGATCCTGCACGGAGCGCGGCATGGGCCGCGCGGAGGAAGGACGGGGAGACCGCTTTTTCGCTTGCGAGGGAGAGAGGGCGGAGCCCTCTTTCCCTCTCTCAGCTAATTAACGTCGGCCGTAATCGCGGCCGTCATTCTGAACTGAAAGGAGCCGTCGCCGGCTTACGCCAGGACGGCTCCCCCGCGGTGTATGACAAGAAGGGCTAGCGACTTGTCATCACCAACTCAGAGCTATCGTGCGGGGCGCACTATGCTGAATTTGCTCCACGCCGTAAACGGCTGATACCGCCAATTTGGTTCACTGATGATGACGATCCGGCTGGAAAGCAGCCTGCACGAGCGATCGTTACCCGAATGGGCGGAGACCGGTTGAAAACCGGGCGCCGTGCCGCTAGGCATAGAGCGCGGCCACGAAGCGGCGTGCCCTAGACTACCGCACCAGATGCAGTTGTCAGGGGCAACTGCTTACCCATTTCGGCTACATGCGGTTGAACAGATTATATTGGACAAGGGGCCAATTGGCACGGGATATGGCAGGACCATCATTCGACGACTGGATAGATCAGCTTGGCTTGCGCGAGGTCCGGGATCCTCACTTCGACAAACCGCCCTATCGCAAGCTCCGTTCGGCAATCACACGCTCAGTGTAGACATCGAAAAGGAGATCAGCGCCAACCTTCGACGCGGCTGGCAACATCGGAAAGGGAAGGGTGCAGTTATGAGGGCAAGAAACAGAAGGCTCATGAAGACAAGCGAAATCCCAGCATTCGTTGATGAGGTGATCAAGACGGGCTGCGATATCTGCGCTGTCGGCCACGATAAATACGTCTTCGGGGACGCCGACCTATCGCCGAGTGAATTGCAATTTGCATTGCCGGAGCTGGAGCGGATCGAACAGACCTACGGCGATCGAGATTTCTTGATACGAGAGATCGCCGCCTATTTGCGCTCGATTGGCCGCTATCTCGAGGTCGGTTCGTCAGCGAAGCACTGGTCGGCGAATACGAAAACTCGCCAATGATCGCGCGGGGAAATGGGCCAGATGTAGATTTCCAAATCTTTGTGGCCGAGTTGTCAGTAGACGACAGAAACCGCTCAACGGCCGCGTCTTAGTAACCGCTTCAAGCTCAAACCGGCCAACAAAATGTAAGGTGGCATGGCGAGCGAATAGTGACCACAGTTTAACTCTAAAATATTTGGCCTAGCCCCGGCGCCCTTCAGCCTCTGCATGAACCTCTCCGATAGCGCTGGCAACACCACTTTGTCTCTCTTAGCCAACACAACCTGAAGATCGAGATCAGGCCGTGCCAAACTATGCGCGTAATTCTCCAAGTTAAGTGGACCCCAGGCCCTTCTCAGATCGGTCAGCTCAATCTCAGGCTCAAGGCTGGCGCGTATCGATCGTGTCGCGCGACCCGTCCAAACCATATCCGCTAGACTCCCCGCCGTCAGAAACAACGAGGCTTTTGACACAGCCAAGTCGTGTGCCGCGACTATGGCCGCTACCCAGGAACCTAAGCTCATTCCGAGAACCGAAATCTCTCGATAGCCTTCGCTTTTCAACCAACGGATGAGTTTTCGCCCATCCAACACTGCCTGCCTTACAGATTGGATCGTTCGACCGAGATTAGGGCTAAGCATATAGTCGGCGTGCACAGAGCCGGGACGGCTGCGTTCGAAGTGATAAGGCATAGCAATCTCGACAACCGTGATGCCACGCTGCGAGAAAAAGTTGGCAATCTGACGATTCCGGGCGCTTGCATTCCAATGGTGAAAAATCACCATCGCCTGATCGAACGACCGGCTTTCTGTGATTTTCGCCGAGACGACATTGTTCTGTTCGATATCAGTAGAAATGTCCGATGGAAATTTGAGCCACCCATCTAGTCTTTCAAAACCCTGATCACTCACACTCGGCTCGTCGAAAAAGGCTGGATCAGCCACGGCTTGGTCCGCAAGGGCACAGAACTCCTCGATACTTGTTATCTTCTTCGCACCTGGAAAGGCGCGTTCCGCGTCAAGGACGAAATCCGTTGGTTTCTTCCCTTCCTCACCGCGTCGCGCCCGCCGCTCATCCCAATGATCAAGCCAACTATGATACACTTTGATTGTTTCCTAACTTACTCGCTCGCCATCGCCCCAACCCTGGATCAAACAGGCCGTATATTGCGAGCAGCACTCCAACGCCCAGAAGGATCGAAAAGCCAGCAAATGCATCGATCAGCAAGTAGCCGGCCACGAGTAACGCGACGATCGCTGACATCCTCCACAAAGGCATACAAAACCGACGTTCGACACCTAAACGGATGCAGCCGTACATAAATACCACACAGGTCGAAATAGAGATAAGAAGGCTACTGTAATGGGTTGGCCTACGGTAGATGATCCCGGCGCTCACATCATTGTGCCCATAGAAGGCGCTAGACATATCGCCAACCAACCAAGACACAATATTCTCTCCACGCGATGTCAGGTAAGCACTCTGGAGCTTCATGACTATGGCGATCAGAAGCCCCAAAACAGTACACCGAAAAATCGTACGCATAACCCTGAGACTGGCTTCATGGAGCTCGTGTTGATAATCCACCTCGGGTCGATTACTCGCTGCTTCTGCAATACTCCAAAGGTCATGTATCACGGTATAAAGCAAAATCAGGCCTACAAAGAACAGATAGAAACAGAGGCACATATACAGGTAAGCGAGGCCCGTGAAAACGATCGCTTCCGGCACCGATATAACCTCAGGGCGCACAATCGCTAACGAGCCCCAGTCCGTCGCATAGTTGCCGCCCCCTTTGAGCAACGGGATTAAAGACACGCCGATCCACTGAAAAAGACCGGCGAACACCACACAAATCAAAAAAACCGCCCAATATGAATATGAAGAAGCTTGCACGGTGCGCGCCCAGGCATCGTCGCTTTCCATCTTGTCGCCCTGCGCCGCAAGCTTTGGGCGGCCTTCATCTTTCCAAAAGGTCACCAGCTCGGTCACGAAGGCAAAAAACAGTGGTAAAAACACCATGAAGACGAATGTCCAATTCGCCGTCCAGAGAAACCCGACCTGCTTGACGACGCCATCCGCCCGGCCATAGGTCACGCTGTGAATCCCCGTAAGATACGACAAAAACCCAAGAGCGGTGACACCCGCAAACACCGACGCCGGCAAATTCAGGGGAGATCCGCGACTAAAAAACGCCTCCGATTTCCTCGTCAAACCAAAGCGCCGGCTCGGCGCCTTGGGGTCAGTATCCAGTATCAGCTCTGCCGGGGAGTCTGTCTCGTCATCGATGGTCGCAGTCACTGCCGTATCTGGACTCTCCTGTGCAACGCTGCTTCCGGCTCTCTTCCATTCTCGTCTTTTGGCCGATAACCGCGATTGGGCCTCACTAAGCTCCATCTGCCATTCGCTAGTTGCGACCGGATCATCGCATCCAAGAATCCTCGCCAGCCAACGAATGTTGGCAGTGCTAATTCCCTTCTCGTTATCTTGAAACCAAAGCTGCACCGTTCGCAGATCGACCCCAACCCGGTTGGAATCAATCAGTGAAATCGCCTCTGCGAGAAGCTCGGGCGTCCATGGGCCTGCAGGAAACCCGTCCTTGCCCAATGGCCGACCAGCACCCGCCGCGGCCAACCGCTTGAATAATTCTTTGAAATCACTCTCGTCTCCCGGCGGAGGGAGAAATATTTTTTCATTCTTAATCAATGGCTTACAGGCGCTGCTTTCGTTTCGTTTCGCTAGCCTTCGTATCCTATCGTGCTCTCGTCCTTGATCAACGTTTTTATCAACTCGATTTTGGCCGGCACGGGAGAGGATCGAATGAAGGGACAGGCGGGTTTGTGGGATGTCGATGAACGCTATGCGCGGCTGGCCGACATAACCGAACGACATGTCGCGGCTCAAAGAGAGGCCAAAGCGTTCCGAGAGGCTGAGAAGGGGCCCGGGGCTGGCGACGTGATCGCCTTGGACGAGGCCGCGGCGCGGCGCGACGTGATTGGGTATCAGCCCACCGATCGCCGGGAATCCATCGGGAAGCTGGTATACATCGCGGCATATTTGATCGCGAGGCGGGAGCGTCTCGAGGAAAGGGAAATGGCGACGGTTATGGAGATGGCGGCGCCGTTTGGGTGAGGTGATCAGCCGTCATGGGGGTGCAAAAGCCCGTTGAAAACTTTTGCATGCCACAGGTGCTTAAAGCTCTGGTAGGCCGAAGCAGTCTTTAGAGGGACGTATCTTCGACGACAGCAACGGGTCGACTCCGGACATTCGGGACAGTTCTGGCCTAAAAATTCATGTACTGATTGATGGCACAACATCAAGGGAAAAGGCCCACCGCCCAGGCGGGCTCTTTTGTAGCGCAGACGTTTCCTTGATGGCCTGTCACAGCAAGTCAGGCCTTCCATGCACCAGGCGGATGAGTCCGGCCTGTACCGCGCCGGTGACGATTCCAAAAAGCAACGCAGCCAGCAAGTTCCAGCCGAAGCAGAGTGAGATGACGAAGCAAACCACCGCTGTTGCAAGGACCGTCACGTAGTCGAGAAACTGATCTTCCATAACGAACACCTTTCCCGTATCGGCCTAGAAGATTGTGGCAACCCATCCGCCGTTGGCTGCCTTTGCGAAGCCCACAACACGGTTGAGAGGCTGTGCCTTGGGCGACATCTTGACCGTGGTCATGCACGAAACGCCGGGGCCGTTGTTGTTTTTGTCGCACTGGCCAAGGGCAAGCGAGATCTTCGGCAGGTCGTTGCGATCCCAGACCAACGGTGAGCTGGATCGCGCGTTCTGATAGGCAGCCAGGGCCTCACCCTCTGACGGTTTCTCCACGACTGGCAGAGGACACAGTGAGGGATCCGCGGTTATCGCCGCCGTGAGCTCCGCCTTGGTGATGGCCCTTGCCTCGACAGTCGGGTGTGGAATTGCCAGCCAGGTTCCGCCGGCGCCGACCGCAAGGCCGACGCCGGCTGTTATGGCGAGGAGGGCGACATTGTTCATCGCTCTGACCCACTAGAGATTCAGATTGAACCAGTGGCGTTGCTTGACGCCCTGATCATTCGGAATGTCGAAGTACCAGGGGTCAGCGCGCCTCGGCCGCTGCGAGGAAATCTGCTTGATGCAAGAGTTTTCTCCGTCAGGGGCACGGTGGTTCAAGATCACGCCGGCTTGATGGGCGGGACCGTTTAGACCGGGGTGCGTTTGACAGGCGTTGACGGTCTTGACGCAACGATCCGGTGCGCCGCGATTTCCGTCCCGGCCATATTGGCTGTAGCCGATCTTGGTGCCGTCGGGGCAATCGGCATAGTTCTCACGACCCGGTGCACCAGCCTTTGCTTCGTTGCAGACGGGCCACGAGAAGCCAGGCTTCGACATGGCAGCAATAAGTTTGACCATCGGCGGGACGCAGTATTCCACGCCCTGCCAGGACGGGTTTTGCGAGGCTGCGCAAAGCAGGACTTGGCAGCCCCAGGATGCGTCTTGTGCCTTGGCCGCTGTGGCTGGAAGGAGCGCGGCGCCGGCGATGCCGGCGGCATAAATCAGGTGTCTCATGTCAGGCGGTCCTCTGATTATTGCGGGCGTCGCCCAGGCGACAGACGGTGTGTCGTTGGGTGGAGCGGTTCGCTTCGAAGCGTCTGCCGTGCAGACGAAGTCCGGCAGCTATCGGTCTGCCCTCAACGGTCGCTTGCGGGCATCGGCAAAAGGCGGGGATATTTCACTCTCGCGTTCGGCCAGCAGATTGAAATCAGCGATCGGCCGGCGATCTGGCGTCTTGTCGACCGCCTTGCGGCGCCATTCATTCATGTCGAGCACGTAGGTTGCCCACATGCCGTAGCGCGCGGCCATGGCGTAACGCTGATAGGCGGCATATTGGCCATTGACGAGATAGGGAGAGGCAACTCGCGCCCAACCGGCACGAAGCATTTCCAGGGCAAGATCTCGAGCGCAGGTGGTGCAACGCGCGATCGCCGTACCGTCGACTCTGTAGGAGACGACGTTGCAGGTCACCGACTTGTTGCCGACCGTCCGTTTAAGCCATGCCTTGGCAAATGGTCCGCACGGGACGGGTGGAGGAGCCTTCACTCTCTCACGGTCTTCCCACTTGGGATCGAGTGCCCATTGCGGCAGCTCGCAAGCGTCGATGTCGGCCAATTGGACGCTCTGTGCGTACTGAGCGTACCAGAGCGTCCGTCCGTCCATGACCGCGACCCGCCCCCTTAGAACAGGATGCACCCGGGTCACCTGGGCGGCGGATGGTTCTACGGCTGGCCGGTAGACCTTGCGGACAGGCTCATTCCCGATGACATCCGCCGCTTCGACGGCCTCAGCGGTGAGGGCAAGCATTGCTGCCGACAAGAGGAGTTGGGCTTTCATTGCTTCGCCTCCTTCTTGGCGCGCTCGTTGGCTGTCTTGGCCAACAGGACTGCCGGGTGTACAACATCGGGGAACTGCCAGAGACCGGCCTTGCGTTCGCGGGCGTCCAGCTCGGCCACGGAGTACGGCGGATGAAGTGGCATGCCCTGATCATCGAGCGAAGCGAAGGCGTAGCCGCTCGAAATCATCATGGTGGCGAGGTCGAGGCGATCCTTGCCAACGGTGGCATAGCAGATGACGTAGGTTAGGTCCGCGGTCTTGGCGACCGGCGCGCAAACCGGCTTGGTGTCCTTGATATAGGCAGCAAACATTGCCAGGGACGCATCGCCACAATCGCGCTTTTGCCCCTTCAAGTCGGTGTAGTTGGTGCCGCGAAGGCAGGATTGAACCCCAAACAGGCGATAGCGTTGGCCCTCTGCAACCCAGGTGTCGCCGGTTTCCAGTGTTATGCCCGGCTCCAGGTCAAAATAGCCGTCAGGCGCACTAAGCGCCGTTGCAACACTGGCCACGGTGAGCGTAAGGGCGAGTGAACACCTCATTGGGCCTTCACTCGCGGATCGGCCCACATGCCGTAGGACCCTTCTTTGCCGACATCTTCGGCCTGCGCGAGGTCGGGCCGGTCATAGGAGCCATCGGGCTTTTTTGTCAGGCGCAACGCGCCAAGGGACAAAAGCTGCTCCTCGAACATATCAACGGAATCGAGGCTGCCGGGATAATTGTAGTAGCCATAGCAGGTGGCATTCTGCGTCGGTGACGACTGCTCGCTGACGAAGGCCCGGCAGAAGATAACCTTCGGGCTTTTCAGCATGATTTGCAGCTGCTGTTGCGCGAAGTCGGCGCAAGTGCCGGCAAAGCCTTCCTTCCGGTTGACCACGTCACCTTGGCACGGCTGGAGGCCGTAAAGGTGAAGATTGGTCTTGCCATCGACCCGGAAATCCGTGGGCGATACCGCCACATATCCGGATGCTGACGCGTAGCCCTTGCGGTCCACGGCTTTGCCGCTGCCGTCATAGTATTCGACGACCAGCACCGTCTTGCCCGGTGCCGCCAGCGACTTGATGTAGTCCTTGTTGACGTTGTCCACCGACCAGGCCGGCGTTGCGATAACGCAACCTGCGAATGCAGCAAGGATGGTCCGTTTCATTTCCAGCCCTTTACCATATTGGTTCATGCCGAATCCCACTTTTGGGGGTTTAAGTGTGGCGCAAAAACTTGTATCGCTACACCAAATAGGTTCATACTGCGGCGAACCTAATCGGTTTTCACCACAATCTCAACACCGCAAATGGGGCGTGTCGCGATGACAAAAAGGGCGGGAAGGAGCATCATTGCGCGCAGCGGGGCTATGATTTGCTCGACCCTGCTGAATGTGCTCGCCACTGGCGCCGCAATGGCCCAGGAAGCGCAGAAATCCGCCACTTTTGTGAATATTTTCGCGCAAACCGAAAGCGTCAATGACGCTGCGATCAGTAGAATTTTCGATTCTAGATGGAGCCCGAGCGGCGGTCATTACGTCCTCAGCGAGGACGGCGTTGTCGCACCAGAGAAGTCAGCCAAAAAGGACCAACAGGCATATACCCATATTAGTACACTGAAGCGGGCTTACACGACGGAGGACGACACTGCCGAAAATGCCATTGTGGGTAAGCTGCCGACAGGACAGATTACCCACAATGGTGTGGCGAATGCGACTCAAGACAGCACGGCAAGCGTGCAGGCATGCGGTCCGTCACCGCTAAACCCTTCGGAAATCAAGAAATTAGTCGTCGATGCGGCGCGGCGTCACAAGGTCGACGAGGTTTTCGCTACCGCGATTGCCTGGGCGGAAAGCGGCTTCGACCAAACTCGCAATTCGGACAAAGGCGCGCGCGGCCCCATGCAGCTCATGCCTGCGATCGCCGAACGGTTCCAGGTCGAGGACATCTGCGATCCGCAGCAGAACATAGAAGGCGGCATGAAGTACCTGCGGGTCCTGCTCGACGAGTTCCAAAATCCTCTGCTTGTCGCCGCTGCCTACAACAGCGGCGAGCAACGCATCTACGCGTACGGCGGCATCCCGCCGTTCCGGGAAACCGTCGGCTACGTCGCCAAAGTGGTCAATTACCAGCTCGGTTTGCCCATGCCGGCGGCGAGGGCAAAGCCCAATGTATCCGGGACCACAACAATCGCAGACGGTGGTGAGAACGGCGACGTCGGTGTCATCGCCGTGAAGAAGACCGGCAAGTTTGTCGGTGGAGTGATGCACTTTTGAAGGAGAGAACGCATGAAGTGCAATGCAATTGAGGGACCGAGGGTCGGCACATTGAGGCTGGCAGCCGTTCTTGGATTGGCTGCGGCCGTGCACATGGCCGGCGTCGATCTAGCCTTGGCGCAAAGTGGTGGTGGTGGCGGCGCCTTCGCGCCTCTGCAGACGGCCGTTCAAATGATCGTGGATTTCATCACCGGTCCTTTCGGCCGGCTGTTAGCGATCATCGCAGTGATCGGCCTCGGTTTCCTCGCCTTCGCCGGTCGGCTGTCGTGGTTCACGGCAGGCGCGGTCATTGTCGGCATCGGCCTGGTCTTCGGCGCACCGACCATCGTCGATGAAATGATTGCGGCTGTCGGCAAATAGCGATGGCTGAGTTCGAGGACGAAAAGCCTGCGCTGACGCCGCTGGTGATCGGCTTGACCCGCTCACCGACGCTTTGGGGCGTGCCGTACATGGCCGTCGTTATCGTAGTCGGTTGCACGATCATAGGGTGGTTGGGCTCCAACTCCCTGTGGGCACTGCTGACCGCACCAGTCGCCTACCTCGTCCTTTTCACGCTGTGCACCTGGGACAGCAAGATCCTCGACGTAATGCAGGTTGCGTCGCGCAAGACGCCCCGCACGCGCAACAAAAGCTTTTGGGGCGCCAATTCATACGGACCATAGCCGATGCTGAAAGTCGTCACAGAAGAGCTTGGGTTTGGGAAGGCCGCTCAAAACGAGCGGCCTATGTCGACCCATATCCCGTATTTGCGCCATGTCTCCGACACGGTGATCGGCTTGGAAAATGGCGCCTTAACCAGCGTCATCAAGCTCGACGGCCTGTTCTTCCAGACTGAGGACCAGGCCACGCTAAACATGCGCTCCGTCGTCCAGAACACGATGATCCGTGCCCTCGGTTCCGGCCGGTTTTCGCTGTGGTCGACGGTCATTCGCCGCGCGGTTGAGACCGAGATCGGAGGCGCTTTTGATGATCCGTTCTGCGACCTGCTCAACATGCGTTACATGGAACAGTTGCGCCACAAGCGCATGTTCACGAACGAGATCTACCTGACCATCGTCAGGTCAGGCATGAGGGGTGCGCTCGGCATCGGTGACACCCTTAAGCGGATACTCAACAACGCCAGCAGCGACGGCCGCTCTCAGCAGTCGCGCGAGAACGTGACGGAACTGGAGGAGTTGGTCACCAACATCACGCGCGAGCTTGAGAAATACGGCGCACGTGCGCTCGGCATCGTTCGCCGCAACGGCGAGCCATATTCCGAACCCTGCGAGTTCTTCAACACAATCCTGACCTGCGGCGTGCCACGTAAGATGCGGCTTCCGCGCATGGGCATCAGCAACTACGTCGGCACGTCTCGCCTACATTTCAGCAAGCGGACCATGCAGGCACAAGCTGCTGTCGACGAGGACAGCCGTTTCGGCGCGCTTCTGTCGGTAAAGGAATATCCCCCCTTCACGGGGCCGGGAATGCTCGACGGCCTTTTGCAAGTCAATCACGAGTTCATTCTGACGCAATCGTTCACGATCGCGGACAAGCCCATTGCTCAAGAGCGAATTACGCGCCTGCAGCGTCAAATCCAGGCCTCGGATGAAGCGGGTAGCTCGGTCGAACACGACATCGATTTCGCAGTTAACAGTCTGATGAACCAGGAAGCCGTTTTCGGCTTCCACCATCTGACACTGTTGTGCCTGTCGCGCGATCTGGAGGGCGTGAGCAAGGCGGTCTCGGAGCTTGGGGCATGCCTCACCGACATGAACATCAACTGGCTGCGCGAGGATATGAACCTCGAAGCAGCCTTTTGGGCGCAATTGCCGGGAAATCACAGTTACATCGCCCGCAAGGCGTTGCTGTCGAGCGGCAATTTCGCCGGTTTGTCGTCGATGCACAATTTCGCGACGGGGCAGTCCGACGGCGCGCATTGGGGCCTGCCGATCACGATCCTCGAAACGACGTCGCAAACGCCGTACTGGTTCAACTTTCATCAACGCGACATTGGCCACTTCCTCGTCACTGGTCCAACCGGCTCGGGCAAAACCGTCGGCCTGACGTTCTTGCTTGCCCAGGCGATGCGTATCAATCCCGCACCCAAGGCAGTTTTCTTTGACAAAGACCGCGGTGCGGAGATCTTCATTCGGGCGGTTGGCGGCACCTACGAGGTACTGTCCCCGGAAACACCCACCGGCTTCAACCCTCTGCAGCTCGAGAATACCGGACCGAACCGGGAATTTCTCCTGCGGCTGCTAAAGGCAATGCTTCGCGCCAACGATCGCCGCGACTTTAGCCAGGAAGACGAAGATACGCTCGAAAAGGCCTTGGCTCGGCTCATGCAAGAGCCTGCGGCTGAGCGTAACTTGGTGAACCTGTCGACCCTACTCGTCGGTCGCTCTCGCGCAGACGCCAACGACCTTCATGCACGGCTGCGACCCTGGATCGACGGCGAAAAGGCATGGCTGTTCAACGCTCAGCACGACGTTTTGTCGTTCTCAGGACATCGTGTCTTTGGCTTCGACATGACCAACATCCTCGCAAATGAGGAGTTGCGCACACCGGCGCTGATGTACCTCTACCATCGGCTGGATGAGCTGCTGAACGGCGATCCCGTGATGTTCTTCATGGATGAAGGCTGGCAGCTGCTCCAGGATGAGACCTTTTCGGCGTTCATCGTCGACAAGATGAAGACCATCCGCAAGCTCAACGGCATTGTCGGTTTCGGAACGCAGTCGGCGGCCGACATCGCCAAGGCCCGCGCATCACACACGCTGATCGAGCAATCGGCAACGAACATCCACTTCCCTAATCCGCGCGCGGACGAGGAAAGCTACATCACCCGCTTTGGCCTGACGGTCAAAGAATTCAACTTCATCAAAAACACCCCGCCTGAGAAGCGCACTTTTCTCGTCAAGCACGGGAACGACTCGGTCATTGCCCGGCTCGATCTGTCGTCGATGCCCGACATGGTCAAGGTCCTGTCTGGCCGAAAGAAGACGATCGAGGAGTGCGCCGCACTTCGGGAACAATACGGCGATGAGCCGGAAAAGTGGCTGGCCGAATTTTGCGGATGGGAGAAGGCTCAATGAGAAATCGTCTGGCCCTTGGCCTGCTGGTGACAACACTCGCCACCCCCGTTCCGGCGATGGCGTCCGGTGTTCCCGTCATCGACGGAGCGAACCTCGGTACAAAAACAGATCGGAAGGACAAGACCGGCGAAATCGAAGAGATCGACAAGGACCGGTTTTCGATCAACAAAGGCGTGACCTGCTCCGTCTTCAGGGAAGGTCGCAAGGACGATCCGATCGCGGCCGCGCAAGCCAACCCCGAAATCGTCGGCCTGGTCAAAAGGGTCGCGAGGGAAGAAGGCGTCGACGAGAACCTGTTTATGGCTCTCGTCTACCAGGAAAGCCGTTTCAATCCATGCGCCCAATCCGGCGCCGGCGCATACGGCCTCACACAGCTGATGCCGGGGACCGCAAGCGATCTCGGCGTCAATCGCTACAATATCGAGTCCAATTTGCGTGGCGGCGCCCGCTATCTGAAACAGCAGCTCAAGCGGTTCGGCGGCAACGTGAATCTGGCACTTGCCGCCTACAATTCTGGTCACGGCAACGTCCAGAAATACGGCGGCATCCCGCCGTTCAAGGAAACACAGGGTTACGTCAAAAAGATCACGCAACAGTGGCTGCCAGCACTCGGTGGGGCGAATGGGGCGAACATCCCGATCAATTATGGCGGCGGCAGCACATCGTACACTGGCATGCGGGATTCGACTATCAACGCCATGGCGACGTCGCAAGCCACGCAGGAGAGCGGCGCCAACGTCGCCTCATGGCTGCAGCAACTCGGCGGCCTGACCACTGGAACTATTCAGGACAGTTGGGACCACAATTCCGGTGCGCGAAACGCCAATCTCGAAATGATGAACCAGGCCATCCTGCTCGGGACGACAATGGCGGACCTGTTCAATTCAAGAAACGCGATGCAGCTGACTGAAACGTCGGGCTCATCTCAGTCATCTGGATACAAAAACAAAGGCGAAATGCCGCGCGAATCCACTGGTCTGTGCGACCCGCGCGAAGGGCTCGAATGGAGCCCGGCGGACAAGGCCTGTGTCCAGAAGCGCGAGCGTGAATCCACCCTCAACCTGCAACTCAAGCTTCAATAAGGAGACCTTCTATGAAGCGCTCTATCCTCACTGCGTGCTCGGTTCTCTTTGCTTCCGCGGCATGGGCATCAGGCGTGCCGGTCATCGACGGTGCCAATCTCAAGGTGGCCAAGGAAACGGCCATGACCACCGACAAGATCCTGAACACGAACAAGGACATCCTGTCGACTGTCGAAGACACGTTGAAGGCCGTCACCGGCGATCGCGGCGGTGACGCCAACCAGATGCAGAATCTGGCTGTAGGCAACGGTTTCAGCGTGTCCTCCATGCCGTCCTTCGACAGCATCATGTCAGGCGGTGTGCCAAACTTCGGCGGAATGGGTGGCGACATCAGCAAGATCGCGACCACCTTCATCAATGGCCTGCAGCTTGTGAAAAGCCTGTCTGGCAAGTCAAACAGCGGCTTTTCCAGCGACAAGTCCTATGAAGAGCTGATGAACACGGTCCTTGGCGTCTCGGCCCTTGTGACCGGATCGCAGCAGGCCGTGACAACGCGCCGGAGCGCCCTTGAGCAAGCGGGACAGAGCATCGGCCAGGCTCAGGACATCAAGGGGTCGATCGATCAAAACACCCAACTGCAGGTCCAGGCCGGCCTCACCATCAACGAGCTGATCGGCGTGATGAACGGTGCTGTCGGCTCCCTGCAGGCCGATAACCAGCGCCGGCTCACCGACATTTCCAACTCGAAGAAGGCATTGACCTACGGTGGCAACTAAGCCTGCTCACATAGTCAGGGCTTTGTTCGTGGTCGTGATCGCGGCCGGCGTTGCCGGCTGCGGTACGGTCAAAGAGAAAACGGCCCCCTGCAAGCGACCCGCAAATCTGACGTCCTACGCTGCCGATCCTCGCCAGGAATGCGGCCCGATGTCGTACGTCAACGGTGACCCGGCCACGGCCATGGCGGCGATAAAGGCGATGGCAACTCAGTAAGGGCGATCGGCGGCAATGGAAGATTTCTTAGGCAACCTCCTCGACCGAATTGAAGACACAGGCAGAACCTTCTCGGAAAGGGCATATGGGATTGTCGGCAGCGAAGTCACGCCGCTGCTCAATGTCCTGTTCCTGGCCTATGTCGCTTATTACGGCCTGCAGCTCTTCATGGGAACGTCCAGGGTCAGCGTTGCCGAAGTCATCGGCCGCGTCGCCCGGATGGTGATCATTCTGCTGATCGTCAGAGAATGGAGCAGTTTCGACACGCTGTTTTACAGTTGGCTGAACAACACGCCCGAGGATGTCGGGCGCGCGATCCTGACTGCCACGGGAACCGGCATCACCGAACCGACAAATGGCCTGTCGATGATCTGGAAGACCGCCAATGAAGCAGCGGCGGCGTTTGCGGAACAGTCGGGCTACTTCGCCATTCTGCCGTCGATGATCGGCTTTCTCATCATGCTTTGCGTGGCAGTCTTTATCGCCGTCGCGCTGGCGATCCTGTTGCTGGCGAAGGTGATGATGTGGGTGCTCATCGGAACGGCCCCGATCTTCATAGCCTGCATGCTGTTCGAGCAGACGCGACGCCTCGGCGTGTCGTGGTTCCAACAGGTCCTTCTCTACGCGCTGATACCGCTGTTCATCTATGTGGTTGCCGCCTTCCTCATCGCCGCCATGGATCCCGAACTAACCAAGGTTACGAATGCAGCGAACCAACGCCGGCTGCAGCTCAGCGACGTGTCGGCTTTCCTGCTGCTGTGCTGCGCAGGCGCGTTCGTTCTTTTCCATATCCAGGTGTTGGCTCAAAGCATCGTCGGCGGCGTCTCAGCGGGCATCGGCAACGTCGCCAGAGCTGTCGCGCAATACTCCGGCATGACGGCTCCAACGAAGGCACTCGACGTTACGCGCGGCGCGGCAGGGGTGGTCGGCAATGCCGGTATGCGCGCACGCGATCGTATCCATTCCGGCATGATTGCCAACATTCGCACGGCCAATGAGCGCACTGCCATGCAGGACAGAATCTCCAACAACAGCATGCCTCGCTGAGGCGGCTCGCTGGCAGGCAAAGTAAGGGCTGGATCAATATGGCAGACAACGAAGGTGCGCTGAGGAGCTATTTTCAGGACGGCGATCGATGGGAAAACGAGATCGTCAAGAAGGCGAAGCGCTCCCGGTCGCTTGCATGGTTCGTGGCGCTGCTTTTCGGCGCGATCACGCTGCTGGCGCTCGCAGCACTCGTTCTCTTGGTCCCGCTGAAAAGCTTCGAGCCGTATATCGTCGAAGTCGACAAGAACACCGGCTATATCGAGGTCAAGACAGGCCTGACCAAGCCGTTGACCCTGACAGAGACGCAAGCCATCACGCAAGCCAATGTGGTGCGCTATATCCGCCACCGCGAGGGGTATGATCCGTTCGCCATCGAAGAAACCTTCGGCATCGCCGCTCTGCTGTCGACCGGGGATGCGGCACGCGAGTTGGCAGAGCAGTACAGCGCAGCCAACCCGAACAATCCGACCAAAGTCTACGGCAAAAACAAGCGCGTGCTGGTCGACGTGAAGTCCGTGACGTTCTCGAATGCCAGCACGGCGCTGGTCAGGTTCTCGACAACGGAAAAGTCCGACACGGAGTCGATCGTCCGGCACTACATTTCGGTTGTGCGCTACCGGTATACGGAGACGCCGGAAACGAATGAATGGCGGTTTGAAAACCCCCTCGGATTCCAAGTCTACAACTACCGCCGCGACCAGGAAACGGTTACGTCGGGGGACGAGGGATGATGAAGCGCCTGCTATTTTCGGCGGCGTTTTCCGTCGCCATCCTGACTCACGCCCATGGTGCGCAAACGCCTCGTCCGGGCAACCTCGACGGGCGCGTTACCAGTGTCGTCTATCAGCCGAACAACGTGGTCACGGTCAATGCCACCTATGGCATTTCGACTATGATCATTTTCGACGAAGACGAGAAATTTGAAACGATCTCGCTCGGCGATACGGAAAGCTGGCAGGTAGCGCCTTCCGAGAAGGGCAACATCCTGTTCGTCAAACCAGTCGCCAAGAACGTGACCACCAATATGAACGTGGTGACGACGAAACGAATTTATTTCATCGAGCTGCACGACTATGCGCCAGAGGCAGGCCACAAGGTCTTTGGCGTGCGCTTCGTCTATCCAGAGAAGGATCTGAACGCCGCCTTGCGCAAGGAGGCGGAATATAGAGCGGCAAACCCCAACGTCTCGAACATCGACAAGGCCAACGTCAACATTGACTACTCGTTCTCAGGCGACGCGGCCCTGAAACCGTCGATGGTCTTTGATGACGGCAAGAAGACCTTCTTCAAATTCAACGGCCGCGTGCCGGCGATCTTTGCCGTTCAATCGCATTTTTCCGAGACGCTGCGCAATTTCCGCAAAGAGGGCGACTATCTCGTCGTCGATGGCGTCGCCACTCAATACACGCTGCGCGACGGCGATCAGTGGACGTGCATTTTCAACCTTCGAAAGCCCGACTTCGGGACCCCAGACCCCGACATCCTCGGCCCGGCTCCCGACCGCCAGGCTAAGAAGCGCTCGAGGAGCGGCAACTGATGAAGCAATCTCCAGAACTAGAGGCCATGCTTGCCGGCGACGATACGGCCATCGCCAACAAGAATGCCAAACGCAATCAGCTGCTCGGCGGTGCTGCGCTGCTAATCGGTGGCGTCGTCGCCGCCTATTTCGTCCTCTCGCCCGCCAAGGAAACCTCTCATGACATCACCCAAGGCGACGAGGAGTTTCGGACCACGACGTTCCGTCCCCCGTCGTTCGTGCGCGAGCAGGATAAGACGAAGCCGCAACCCGACCCGGCGATCATCAATATTCCGCCACCGCCCGAACCGGTTGAACCAAAGGTCGATACGACGGGATTCAACGTACCACCGCCGCCTCCCCCGGTTGCTGAGCCGGCCGTCGCGCCACCCCCGGCGGACAAACCGCCACCGGAAGAATTTCCGCAACGCTACAAATCAGGGCTGATCTCGCTTGACCAGGCCAAGGCTGAGGACGGCGCCGGCGGGCTCGGCGGCGCCAATGGCAGCGGCCCTACGGTCGCTGGCGAAGACCGCAACAGCAAGTACCTTGCTGCTGCATCGAGCCTGGCCGACCGTGGTGCGAAAGCCACCCAACTCAAGCGCATTGATGCCTTGATCCCGGAAGGCACTCTCATTCCCGGCATCCTCGAAACGGCGATCAACAGCGACTTACCGGGGCAGATTCGGGCGATCACGTCTCAGGATGTTTATTCGTTCGATGGCCGCCGTATCCTCATCCCGACGGGAACGCGACTGATCGGTGAGTATCAGTCCGATGTGACCAGGGGACAAAAACGTATCTTCGTCATCTGGACGCGGCTTATCCGTGATGATGGCGTGAGTGTCCGGCTGAACTCGATCGGAAGCGACAGTCTCGGCCGTTCCGGTCTCACCGGTCAGGTCGACAACAAATGGCGCGAACGTTTCGGGTCGGCGATCGTCCTTTCCATCGTCGGCGCCGGCGCCAGCTACCTGACCGGCTTCGGAAGCGACCGAGCGTCCGGCAAAAACAACGACGATGCCAAACGCGGCGAGGAGCTGGCGCGCGACACGATCGCTCAAACCTTCAGCGACATGGCCAACCAGGCTTTGAGCGAAAATCTCCGCATCCCCCCGACCATCAGCGTTGGTCAAGGCGAGCGCATCTTTGTTTATGTCCGACAGGATCTCGATTTCAGCGCCATGTACGACGATCCCGTCACCGAAGCGATGAAGGAAATTCAACGTGAACGTCGCCGTAGGTAGAGCCCCCAACCCTTATCACTTTCTCGATCGCGCGCTGGTTCCGCTGAAACCATTCCTGAAAGACCCGCGCGTCGTCGAAATTTCGATCAACAAGCCCGGCCATGTCTATGTCGAACGTCTCGGCTCCGACCATATGGAGCACCACGAGATTCATGAGCTGACGGCCGCCGAAATTCAGAACATCGGTGAGCGCGTCGCCGGCGCGACAAGTCAGTTTATTAGCCACTCCAAGCCCATTCTCAGCGCGGCGCTGCCGACTGGCGAACGCATTCAGGTCGTCTTGCCGCCGGCCGCTCCCGAAGGCGGCTCAATCTCGATCCGCAAGCAGGTGGTCAACAACTTCACGCTTGAGGAGTATCGCGACAGCGGCTCGCTAGACAGAGTATCGGTCGCCGTCGGCGGCCTAAGTGACATCGATCGCGACTTGATTGCCCATCTGCGCGGCGGCCGCATCTATGACTTCATCCATACGGCCATCACGAAACGGGTATCGATCCTGATCAGCGGCGGCACTTCCTCCGGCAAAACGACGTTTCTCAACGCGTGCTTGAAAAGCATCGATGCCAATGAGCGCATTCTGACGCTTGAAGACACACGCGAACTGTTACCGCCCCAGGCTAATAAGGTGCACCTCCTCGCCTCAAAGGGCGATCAGGGCACGGCTGACGTGACGATTCAAAGCCTGCTCGAAGCATCGCTTCGCATGCGCCCCGACCGCCTGTTTGTCGGCGAAATCCGCGGCGCCGAAGCCTTCGCGTTCCTGCGCGCGATCAACACCGGCCACCCCGGCAGCATGTCCACGGTCCATGCCGATACGCCGATGGGTGCCTACGAGCAACTTGCCATGATGATGCAGCAGGCTGGCATGTCGTCAGGTTATTCCAAGGCCGATCTGATGTCCTACATTCAGATGGTCATCCCGATCGTCATCCAGCTCCGCCGCGACGGCGGCAAGCGCGGCGTGTCGGAAATCTTCTTTGCCCGGGATGAATCATGAGCCAGGGCTATAAGGCCTTTTACCTGCTCTTCTGCACCGGAATCGTCTTTGCAGTCTGGATTCTCGGCTATGGCCTTGGCCTCCAGATTTTTTTCCGTGACGGCCGCATTCTCGAAGCGACGATCACCACCAATCCATTCGCCCCTTTGCAACAATTCTTGCTCTACAAGAGCAACACCACATTGCAGATGGTCGCGATCGGGGCGCTCGTCCCTGCCCTACTTGCCGGCGGCCTGGCTGCATTGCTCGGCGTTCGGCCGCAAGGCAGCCCACTCGGTGACGCGGCCTTTCAGGACATCGCTTCTCTCCGCCGCGGCAAGTGGTTTCGCAAAGCCGGCCATGTCTTCGGTCGCGTCGGCCGCAAAATCCTGCGCACCAAGGATGATCGTCACCATCTGATCATCGGGCCGACAAGATCGGGCAAAGGCGCCGGCTATGTCATCCCCAATGCTCTGATGCATGAAGGGTCGATGATTGTTACCGACCTCAAGGGAGAGATTTTCAAGGCGACGGCCGGATATCGCCGACGCAGCGGCAGCCAGGTCTTCCTTTTCGCGCCAGGCGCGGAGCGGACGAACCGCTACAACCCTCTCGACTTCATTCGCCAGGAACGCGGAAATCGCACGACCGATATCCAGAACACTGCGAGTATTCTCGTTCCCGAAAACACTGAATCCGAAAACTCGGTATGGCAGGCGACCGCTCAACAGGTCATGGCAGGCGCTATCAGCTATGTGCTGGAAAGCACATTTTATAATGGCCGGCGCAATCTCGGGGAGGTCAATTCGTTCTTCAACAGCGGCGTCGACCTTCAGGCCTTGATGAAATTCATCAAGGCCAAAGAGCCGTACCTGTCCAAATTCACGTTGGAAAGCTTCAACGCTTATCTGGCCCTTTCTGAGCGCGCCGCCGCTTCGGCCTTGCTCGACATCCAGAAGGCGATGCGCCCGTTCAAGAACGAACGTATCGTCGCTGCGACGAACGTCACCGATATGGATCTCCGCGCGATGAAGCGGCGGCCGATCTCCGTCTACCTCGCGCCCAACATCACGGAT
The DNA here is from genome assembly GCF_040323235.1 of Mesorhizobium sp. M0051. NCBI lineage: Bacteria > Pseudomonadati > Pseudomonadota > Alphaproteobacteria > Hyphomicrobiales > Phyllobacteriaceae > Mesorhizobium > Mesorhizobium sp. M0051. The sequence goes on along the minus strand of NZ_JAMYUT010000018.1, from coordinate 75,431 downwards.
ATCACGCTGCTCAAGCCGCTCCTGACGCTGTTCGTGCAACAGACAATGGACATTCTTACTCTCGAGCACGATCCGAACTCGCTGCCGGTCTACTTCCTGCTCGACGAATTTCGGCAGTTGAAGAAGATGGACGAGATCATGACCAAGCTGCCCTATGTGGCAGGGTATAACATCAAGCTCGCCATCATCATCCAGGACTTGAAGAATCTCGACGAGATTTACGGCGAAACCTCCCGGCATTCGCTGCTCGGCAATTGTGGTTATCAGCTCATTCTAGGCGCGAATGATCAGGCGACGGCCGACTATGCATCCCGTGCGCTCGGCAAGCGGACCATCCGCTACCAGTCGGAATCGCGCACGATCGAACTGCTTGGTCTGCCGAGGCGCACGAAGGTCGAGCAGATTCGCGAACGTGACCTGATGATGCCGCAGGAAATCCGGCAGATGCCGGAGAGAAAGATGATACTGCTTGTTGAAGGCCAGCGCCCGATCTTCGGCGACAAGCTGCGATTTTTCGAGACACAGCCATTCAAATCCGCCGAAGCCTTTTCTCAGGCGCACACTCCGGACGTGCCGCCGATCGAATATCTTCCGGTACAGCCGGTTCCGGCTTTGACCGACAATTACAACTGGGCAGACCAGCCCGCCGAAGATGTGGGTGCCCCGACTACCGGGATGGCTGATTTCGAAAAGAGAATGTCATCACCAGCTAATGACGCTGAGGCGATGCCAACTATCGCTGCGGCCGTGAAACCGGCGCCTGCAACAAAGGAGTCCGCAGCTCGCACCGTGAATCGCAAAGTTAGCCTGCCGAAACCGAAACACGCTAAGGCATCGAGTGGCGGATCTGGAAACGAAGCGGAGGAGAAACCGGAGGTAGCGGCGATCGACGCCAGGATTAAGGTTGCCGAAGAAAGCCTGAAACCTAGCGCTGAACGCCTCAAGGAAACAGTTTCTCAGAAAGTCGAAAAGCTCGTCCAGGCATCGCCCACGAAACGGCGAAACTATCTCGACATTTTCGCAACGACGGTCCCCGACCCCGTCGAACTCGGCCTGGAGGCCATAGAAGCCCCAGCATAAAGAGCCGCGAATTGCGGGTCTTTATGCGAATTCATGATCGAACTCGCTCAGAAGATAAGCACAATGCCAGCGGCGGAGGGAATGTCATGTCGCGGAAAGGTGGTGACCAGTCACCCACGGCTGGCACGTGGAACGCCTGCAATGCGGACCAAGCCGTCATTTGGCCACGTGCAGATCCGCCCACCTTATCCTGAGGAAAGGCTTCGCCGTTTTGGGAAGCTTCGAGCGATCGACCATCCGGGATGATACTTCAAAATCCGCGTTGATCTTCACGACGAGCAGCTTGCTGAAGTTACCTGATACCTTCACGACAACCTCGTCCTTGGACTTGAACGGGGTGATGGTCTTGATCTCAACATGATCGTTGCCAAGCCTACCATCAGCACCCTGCGCATAGTTCTTGTTCAGCTTTATTCCGTAGGTGACAGCGCCGAAGAGCTCCCCAATGTCTCCGTACACATTGAGATGACGACCTGTCTCAACGTGGTAGCTTTCTGCCAGCGACAAGAGATCCTGAAAATACGGAATCAAAGATCTTATCGCATCAGGATACTTTGCTCGCCATTCCTGGTATCGGAGCTGTTCTTCCACGTCGGACCAGGAAACCCACTCTCCATCGTCATAGAAGGCCCGATCCCAGACATCAACTTCCATTTCACACCCCTTGGAAGTCCGTACTGTATCGGAAGCCGATCGGCAAGATGCGGTCAAGTATGAGCGCTTCGGGCTCAATCGAGCCGTCCATTGCGTCTGTTCTCGATTGCATGGGGTCTCGGTCGAGAGCAGTCATAGCCGGACCGCCATTCTATCCGGAGGACGCTTCGCCGCCGTTCGGTTTCAGAACAGCGGCCCGGCGTCGCATCGAGGGGGGACTGGCGCCGAGCCTAACCGGCTTACGGGGGGGTAGTTTTGCCGGCTGAGGTGAATATAGGCCCTTCCATATATCATTGCTTGCTAATTTAATAAGATGATCATGTTCCGTTCCCCTAGCCGCCAGATCGCGCAGGCCTAGACTCGATGCCGTGCCTAAACAAGTGAGTGCCGGCACTGGCCGGCTGGCGTTCATTCCACCGATGTTGCCGACCCTGGTTTCGAAGCCTCCCGAGGGGGATGGCTGGATTCACGAGGTCAAGCTCGACGGCTACCGCTCGCAGATCGTCATCAACGGCCCGGATGTTCGCACCTACACCAGGCGGGGCCTCGACTGGTCTGAAAAATATCGCGACCTGGTCGAAGCCGCGAAGGCGCTCGATGTCGAGACGGCGATCGTCGATGGTGAAACGATCGTCACCAACGTTGCCGGCCTACCGGATTTCGCTGCGCTTGGGCGAGCAATCACTCGACGCCAGCATGACCTCTACTTCGTCGCCTTCGATCTGCTGCACCTCAACGGCCACGATCTGCGCGACCTCGGCGTCGAGGAGCGTCGCGAGATCCTCGCTGGCATGATTGAGCCCGGCGGGCGTATCCAGTTCAGTGAAGCGCTGCCGGGCGAAGCCACGGCCATCTTCCATCTGCTGGACAAGGCCGGGCTTGAAGGAATGGTGTCGAAGCGGCGCGACAGCAAATACCGCAGCGGTCCGTCGACCAACTGGCTGAAGGCAAAATGCTATTCGATCGACGAATACGAGTTGCTCGGAGTTGAGCGCGAAGCGGGCAAGCCAGCGTTCGCTCTGATGGCGGATCGTGCGACAGGGAAATACGTCGGCTCGGCCTTCATCAACGCGCGCAGCGCCATCCGAGACCGGCTGTGGAAACGCGTCCAGGAATACGCCGGGCCGCCGCCGAACGGCATGAAGCGGCCGGCGACGCAATGGGTTAAGCCGGGCATCATCGGGCGCGTGAAGCACTTGCGCGGGGAGGAAGATGCACGCTTCGCTGCAGGATTTCCGGGAGGAAGACGACAATGGCCCTGGCTAAGAAAGACCAGGAGCGCATCACCTACGCATGGATGTATGGCGCACAGGCCCGCAAGGATGGCAACGAACGCGATGTCCCAGCCGTTTGGGAGGAATTTGCCGACGCGTGGCTGCAGGGCTTTGATGGCGAGCCAATGGCCGGGGCCGGGGCCGGGGCCGGGGCCGGTAAGGCGAAGCCGATCAGCGATCAAATGGAAGCGGAGGTCGACGAGGCAGGCGTTAGCAAAGCCTAGCAGGCTGTTGAAAAACTGTTTTGTTCACGGAACGTATCAGAATCATACCGAGCACAAACCAGAGTCAAAACGGGTATCTCCGATCCTTTTCCACAGCCTGCTAGAGCGGCTTGCCCGCGCGTATTATGGCGATCGCGATCGCGAGCTGCGCTTCCGTCCTGGCATTCTCTTTCAGGGTCATATTGTCGGCGGCAATGAGCCGCTTCAACGATCTCAGGATTTCGCCGCGCGTCCAGCCGACCTCAAGCATGCAATCGACGATCGCCTGAAAGCCGGGCTCCATGGCCTCCTGGCAATCAATGTCGCGGTCCTGATATTCTTCCTGTCTTTTCGGCGGACTGATCATCTTGCCCCCTGCAAATAGCGGTCGCCGTGCTCTCGGTGCCCGAAACAGAACCAGTGCGGTTCTTGCCTTGGCTTGGCAAAGCCAAACGGAGCACGCATGGCGCATCCGGTGAACTCGCAAACATGGTTTTCGATGCGCGCACGCTCGCGCGGGACGGCCGTCATGCCTTCCGCAAGTCTGGCCGGCTCGTCGCTCATCCGTATCGCTTGCCGAGAGGCGGCGCGTTCAGCGCGTCGAGCTGATCCTGAAGACGGCCATTCAGCACGATCATTTCCTTCAGGGCCTTCATCGTATCGCCCTTGTGCAAAGCGACGAACTTGTCAGCGACTGCCTGCAATGCCGCCTCCTGGCGGCTGTCCAGCGTGATGATGCCCTGCGTCGGTGCCTGTTGCGGCATTTTGATCTGGGTTGCCGGCTTCTCGACGATCACAAGGGCATCGTGGGGCGCGGTGCGCTGCAGTTTCTTCGCTTCCGGCCACGCCGCGGTCAGCCAGGTCTCAATCTCTTCCTGCGTGGTTAGGATCACCGGCATGGCTTTCTCATGGATCGGCTTGATCAACGCGTTGGGCGCCGTCGTCATGAAGCCATAAAGCTCGAAGTCGCCTGGGCCATCCTTGACCTTGCGGATCCCGTGCCACGGCGTCCACAGGCCAGCGAAAAAGAACAGCGGACGGTCCTCGTTCCGCGCAAACCAATAGTTGCGTTGAATGCCAGTCTCAGGGTCTTTGTCACCGGGAGTAGGGGACGGCTCGGCAAAGCTGGTGACAGGCACAACGCAGCGATTCTCAACGCCGACATATTGCTGCCAATGGCCGTATTGCGGGTTTCGTATGTTTGTGGTGCCTGGGTCCGAATTGCCTCGAACTCGTTCTAATGGTGTGGGCATTCCCCAACGGAGGTTCGCCAACTCGCGTTGGCCGTCGGATGCGTTGCGGACTACGGGTCCGAATTGGTTGGGGTAGATGTCTATCGACGGTTCCAGGTTGCCCAGAATGTCGCGCAGGGCACCTGTGAACTGCCGAATGGCCTCTTGCGACGTGGTGAGTTGTAGAGATTGCACATGTCTTGCCTCTAGTGGCGTACGCCAGCCTTCTTGCTTTCTCTCAGGTAAATGTCGGTCTGGTGGCGCATCGCGTCCGAAAGTGACAACGCCAGATCGAGGTCTTCCGGATAGACGGCCAGGATCCACACAGCCGTCAGTTCGGCGATGGCTTGTTTCTGGCCGACATCGGAGAGGCCGCGCATTTGCTTGGCCATCTTGCTGACGGTCCTGTGGATGGCGGGCCGTTCACGCGTCACGGTAGCAATAATGTCCGCGTGCTTAGTCGGGTCGGCGATGAGAGGTTTCATGGGAGTGTCTCCATTTTGCCCGCAGCGAACAAAATGAGAACACCAGCGTCAATAGCTCTTGACGAAACAGGAATATTTTCCTCATTCTAGTGCATGGCGCACGATCCGATCGACACGCTGGGCAAGGCGACCCGGCACAATATGCTCGTGAAGGCGGAATGCAGCTGCGGCAATGTCCGCTACTGCAGATCTGCCGATTTGATGATGGTGTACGGCGGTGGCGTCGATCCCCTGACCCTGAAATTCGACTGCAGTCGCTGCAAACCGCAGGTGAAAATCACCCTGATGGAGGTGCATCCGGAGCACCTGCCAAAGCGCCTGATGATCCACAAGCCGATGAAAGTCGACGGCAAGATCACCTGGTACACAGAGCGGTTCCGAGGGTGAAAAAGACCCTCGCCGGCACCCTGGCCGCCCGCGAAACCATGTATATGTCAATTGCGGGCACCCGATGTGCTGCAAATCCACCAAGCTCGACATCAGGGCGTTGATAGACACGTTCGGCCCGGATCACGGCTCAATGCATTGGGATCTGGTCGGGCTCTTCGGCTGCGCATCATGCAAGACCGCCGGCCGCGACCGACGGCCCGCCTTCTTCACCGTCATTCCTGATTACGAAGGCCAGCAGCGGGAGCGCAACCGAGACTGGAAACCGACCTTCGATCGGACCAAGGGCGCCCAAATCTGTACGGAATCGATCAAAGATTCTGGCTTATGAACAAGGTGGCACTTCTTACGAATCCGTAAGTCGCCGCCGGGAACCGAGTTCAGCAGATCAACGTTTTCCCAAGGGTCATTCTGGATGACCTAACGACGGAGGAAACAATGAACATCAAGATGCTCACAATGGGCGCGATGGCGCTTGCGGTGATGACTGGCTCGGCTCTTGCCGCTGGCAACACATCCGCACTCGACGATCCGGCAAAGATGTCGCCCTTCTTCACCGATGCCGGCATGAAAACCTTGAGGACGGAAAAGGATTTCAAGACCGCATGGATGGCCATGAAACCCGATGAACAGAAGGCGGTGTTGAAAGACTGCGGCGATACCACGCTCAACAAGTCGCACGCGGATTTCTGCGCGATGGCAAAGAAGATGGGCGGCTGAATCTAGGCCGAACGTCGAAATCGGGCACCGGGTCCGCCTTCGAATTGACTGCGGGCCGGCGCCCTTCTTTTGACACTGAAACAAACCAGAGGGGCGCCGAGCCTTTACCCGGCGGCGCTTTGAGGGGAGCGGCGCCGAGCAGTGAGTGTAGCGCACTCGCTAGAGTTGTTGGAATACAGCCTTTTGGACGAGGACCCGCGCGGCGACGCCAAGTCCGCTGCTCGGGGCATGTGGGTTGGGGTGGGCCGCCGCTTCGCAAATGGAGCGGCGGGCTTTTTGCGTCCTACCACCCTTGCCTCCCATACCAGTCATCGATATCGCGACGAACCCGATCCTTTTCGATGCCGTAGCGTTCTTGAATCTTACCCTCGAGCTGATCGCGATTTCCCGCGATGCGATCAAGATCATCATCAGTGAGTTTTCCCCACTGTTCCTTGACCTTACCCTTGACCTGTTTCCAGTTTCCTTCGACGCGGTTCCAGTCCATGACGGCCTCCTTCGTTTCGAAAAAGGCGCAACGTCGTCCGGCCAACGAGGTTCCAAGGTGTCCTTTGCTGAAGATGGCCGGCGCCTGTTGGGCGGGGGGCCTTGTTAAGGTAAGGCGCCGGCCTGGCGGCTGGGCTTCCGCCGCCCAACAACATAACAGGCGGGTCTCCGGGACCTATGGTGTAATCGCGGGAGCCTCTCAGGCGCTCCCGTCCGTCTCGCTTTCCTCATCGATCATCCGCAGCGGCAGATAGGCGTTCGTTTCCAGCCACTCCCGAAGCACGATCTGAATGAGGTCCGCGCGGCCAATTTTCATCTCGGCGGCAATCGAGTTGAGCGCATCCTCGGTTGCCGGCTCCAGCGGCACGCCTGTCACGTTTCTGAGCATCAATGCAGCTCGACGCAATATAATCTGCAGATCCGCACGTGACATGTCCCCAATGCGATCGGCCGCGCTTTCAAGCTCTACGGCAATAGATTGACGCGTCATCGTATCGAGCCCGCTTGCCTGAGGCAGGGTCTTCTTAGGCCTTCACCCGCTTGGCTGGTGCCTTCTTGGCTGGCGCCTTCTTGGTGGGCATTTTTGCGCTCGCCTTGCGACCAAGTCCGATAGACTTCGCCATCTCTGACCGTTGCGCAGCGTAGCTTGGTGCCACCATAGGGTAGTCCCGCGCCAACCCCCACTTGGCTCGATACTCGTCAGGCGTCATGCCAAGCAAGCCCAAGTGCCGTTTCATCGACTTGAACTTGCGCCCATCTTCCAAGGAAATGATATGGTCGGGAAACACGGATTTTTTCGGATTGACCGCCGGGGTCTGTGTTGGCTGCTCAACTACAGCTGGCTTGACTAGGCCAACGAGAGCGGAATTCACCGAAGAAATAAGATCGGGCAGGACTGCTACGGGTACTGCGTTATTTTGGACAAACGCCGCGACAATATCCGCGGTCAATTCCATCAATTCCGCGTTCTGGCGATTGTTCTCTTCGGTCATTCATCAACTCCTATAGCTATTCCGCTTTCGTATGGCGGAAAGTCGGATCGCGCAAGAAGCGGGTCCACAGAATGGAATACTCGGGATCGTCGGCCGGCCGCTGCGGTTTAAGGCAGAGTCTTGAAAAACTTCCGCACCTGGAACTCTACACGCCTACATTGCTAGACGGCACGCCTTCGTTTCGGCAAAGCTGCGAATCGCGGGGCCACTGGCAATCCGCAAGTCGGCGGGTTCAGGCAATGCTCATTGAAAGATGGGCCGCCGACTTTCCTTTTTGGCTGTAAAGCTCGGCGGGTTGTCGCTCTCAATTGCCGTCACAAATTTGATCGGCGGGACGTGGCGACGCGGATGGCTGGGTGGGTTCAACCGGTCACCGCAACACCTTTAATCTGAGAGGATTGGGAGGTGTCGCATGGTGACGTCACGGATCTGGTGTACCCCGGAGCAGAAGGCCGAGCTTTGGGAGCGGTGGAAGCAGGGTCAGAGCATTTCATCGATCTCGCGGGCACTAGACCGCCGGACCAAGGGCGGCGTTCAGCGGATCGTATCCTTACACGGCGGCATTGCTCCGTCAGCAAGGCGTAGAGCGGCCTCGGCGCTCGAGCTGGGGAGCGCGAAGAGATCTCTCGCGGGATTGCGGCAGGTCTTGCCATCCGCGCTATTGCACGAAGTCTGGGGCGATCCCCATCAACGATCAGTCGCGAGATCTCGCGCAATGGCGGTGCCCAAGCGTATCGAGCAACCCGAGCCGACAAGCAGGCTTGGCAGCGCGCGCTTCGCCCGAAGCAATGTCGCCTGGCATGCTCTGGACGGCTACGATGGCTGGTGGCGCATAAGCTGGCGCTGGAATGGTCGCCCGAGCAGATAGCGGGCTGGCTGAGGCGAGAGTACCCTGGCGATCCAGACATGCGCATATCTCATGAAGCCATCTATCGCAGTCTGTTCATCCAGTCGCGCGGGGTGCTCAAGAAGGAATTGACAGCGCATCTGCGCACCAAACGGCAAATGCGTCTCGCCAAAGGCGCACAGAGCCGGACGGGGCAAGGACAAATCCTCGATATGGTCTCCATCCGCGAGCGTCCCGCCGAGGCAGAGGATCGTGCCATCCCAGGTCATTGGGAGGGTGATCTGCTCACCGGAGCAAACGACACGAACATCGTCACCCTGGTCGAGCGACACAGCCGGTTCACGATGCTTGTGAAGTTGGCCAGAAGGGACTCAGCGACTGTCGTGGCGGCCCTCGCCGAGAAAATCGGCACATTGCCCCAAGAGCTGCGGCGCTCGTTGACATGGGACCAAGGCAAGGAGATGGCTCGTCATAAGAGCTTCACCGTCGCAACCGATCTCCAGGTCTACTTCTGCGACCCGCGCAGTCCCTGGCAACGAGGCAGCAACGAAAATACCAACGGCCTGCTCAGGCAGTACTTCCCCAGAACAACCAACTTCTCGCAGGTCCCGCAGGCCCAACTCGACAGCGTCGCCCTGCGGCTCAATCAGCGCCCCCGAAAAACCCTGGACTTCGAAACACCCGCCGATAGGCTCCACAAGGTGTTGCAGTGACCGGTTGAACCCACCCTGTCATACGTGCCATTCAGACGGACCGTCGTCGTCGGTGCCTTGCTTTTGTGTCGGAGCAGAACACTTGCCTTCGGGTGATCACCTGTCATCATCGCTCATGACCAAGGATGAAGCAGACAGGGTGTTCGCTACTTTTGCACAAAATGGGCTGAAGAGCGTGGGCTTCCTCATCAGCCAGAGAATCCAAGATTTTCCGACTTCTTTTCTTGGCTTGAGCAGAAGTCGCCGGACCACTTGAAATTCCGAAGCAGTACTTCGGTGCGGGACGACGTCGAGCGATGGTTCATTGACGAATTCAAGCAAGGTTGGCGCTACTAGCAAGCGATTTCCGGAGAAGCCGGTGCCGTGCTCCGGGCCATCTTCCGCGATCACGCCATACCCATCTCACTTGCCTCCTGCGGCGGGAGACCCCAATCCCGCCTTCGGTCTTCCAAGACCTTCGTGCCTCCCAACGGCAATGGCCGGATTGGTCAAACTCCACCGTACGCCTTCTGCGATCGAGCGTCCGCAACGGGTCGCAAATGTTGCCATTCGTCTCATCGACGGGAACGAGCAAGTAGCGCCATGAGCGGCCCCTTAGAGCCTGACCCGAAACTACCGACACTCGGTACCCGAAGACAACAGCCGCCATGGGTGGGGGGAGTTGTCGTCCACCTCACACGACAGGCGGGATGTGATAGACGACCGAGCGGTATTTTGGATTGGTCCGTCGCCCCATAATTCGGCCGCCAAATGCCTCGGCAATCCGTCTGCTTGCAAGGTTCTCTTCAGCAACCGGATATTCGAAGTACTCGACGGGAACGTGCATACTTACCCAAACTACGACCGAACCAATCAATTCGCGGCCATATCCCATTCCATGAACGTCGCGACGAAGCCAAATCCCTAGCTCTGGCCGTCCGGACTGCAGCGCATGTGTGCCGACAATTCCAAGGCACCGACCGTCTTTTCGGTCGCGAGCCACCATATGAAGATCCTGCCGGTTTTCAATCAAGGGGAGCCAAGTTCGCCAAACACTCTCGAAGTCTTCCAAAGTGGGCGGGGGTTCCCACGCCATAAATTGTGTGATCTCCTGGGAGATACAGGCAAAGACCTCGGGAGCGTCGTCCGGCGCGAATGCTCTGGTGATCGTTCGAGCGGACAAAATTTCAATATCTGACATTATCGATCCCGTATCGCCGAGGGTTTCGTGCCTTGAGCAGGTCGCAGAATAAGACTTCCTCGGTAGGTCAAGAGGTTTGCAAGGGGTCGTTCTGCGACGTTCCAAGCGGGCACCAAATGTCAGGCTTTCACCCGTAGGGGTTGGGCGTTGACGCAGTTGAGTGGCCCCGTCCGTTGTGATTCGCTTGAGTTGATAGACTTGAACGGGATCGCAACATGGGTTGGACGGAGACCACCCGCCGGCGATATTGCCGCGCGGGACAGCGAGATGCAAACGCGTTGACTGACAGGGAATGGGCGTTGATCGAGCCGTTCCTGCCGGGAACGAAGACAACGGGACGACCGCGGACGACAGAACTTCGGGCGGTCGTGGACGCGCTTTTCTACATCGCCTGGACCGGCTGCCAGTGGCGGGCATTGCCAGACCGGTTCCCGCCGGTTTCGACGGTTCAACGCTATTTCTATGCCTGGCGGGACAACGGGCTGTGGAAGACCATCAACTTCCACTTGGTGGCTGCGGCACGCCTGGCGCTTGGTCGCGAGGCGAGCCCGAGCGCTGGTGTCATCGACAGCCAATCGGCAAAAACCACGGACGTTGCCGGTTTGCGCGGTTACGACGCCGGCAAGAAGGTCAAAGGCCGCAAGCGCCATATCATCACCGATACCGAGGGGCACTTGGTCGGGCTGACGGTGCATACGGCCGACATCCAGGACAGGGATGGGGCAGTCGGCGTCATCGCCTCCATTCGACGGCTTTACCCCTGGTTGCGCCATTGTTCGCCGACGGCGGCTATGCCGGAGAAAAACTGTCGCAGGCTCTTGCCAATCTCGGCACATGGACCATCGAAATCATCAAGCGCTCCGACACGGCCAAGGGCTTTGAGGTGCTGCCGCGACGATGGGTCGTCGAGCGAACTTTCGCCTGGCTGGGACGTTGTCGCCGGCTCGCCAAGGATTTCGAGGCGACTATCGCCAGCGCCGAGGCATGGATATTCATCGCCTCCATCCGCCTCATGCTGCGTCGAAGCGCAGCTCCGCCTCGCACTTAACCGAGTTTCGAGTCAGGCTCTTAGGGACAAGGCATTGAATGACCGTAGTTTCACGGGAGCGGACTGTCTGCTATTGAATGGCAATCTCGCGAAAGCAATCGTCGCGAATGTGATCAAGCAAAACTACTGACCTCTGTCCTTCTACGAGAATGGGTGGCAAGCGGAAAAGCCTTTGCGGAGACCGACTGCAAGGAGCGAAGCGACTGAAGTTGGACGAAAGGCTCTTGAAGCGCGCCGGAGGCAAGGCCCCAGCTACGAACCGCGCGTCAGACATACAACTCCAGGGCATCAGGCCGCAGCGCCGCGCCTTTTGATCATTGCAATAAGCGCGAACTTACGAGATAATATCGGTCTTTAGTTTTAACTTTTTTGGAATTTGCAAAGATAAAGAATGCGATCACCGCTCGCTTACAATAGGGACTTTGCGTTAAACGCCATATGCCCATACTTTACGATGTTTCCACTTGAGTATCCTCTCCAGATCATCAAGAAGCATAAAAAGTATAACCCCGTCGTCGTCGACCCATTTTGTGGTCGGGGGACGACCATTTATGCAGCTCGAAAAGGTGGTCTTCGGTCATATGGGTTTGACACTTCTCCGATAGCCGTTGCAATCGCCAAAGCTAAACTGGCCAGTGCATCATCTGGCGATATTTTGATGCTGGCGACCGAGTTGCTGGAGACCGAGCCACGTAACATTCCCGATTCACCTTTCTTCCAAAAGGCCTATTCGAATTCGACGTTGCGACAGTTGTGCAGCCTACGCGAAGGACTACTCAGACTCGACAAGGAGACTGACGAGTCTGCCCTGCTCCGAGCAGCGGCGCTGGGCTGTTTGCACGGTCCTCGCGCCAGCGACCTTGCTCGATCGGGTTATTTTTCCAATCAAATGCCTCGAACATTCGCGTCAAAGCCCGACTATTCGGTCCGGTTTTGGAAAAAAAAAGAACTCGTCGCGCCAAAAGTGTCGGTACTAGACGTGATTAGACGAAAGATTGAAAGGATACCTGATTTAAACTCGCCGACCGTGGGAAGCTTTGAGCGCATACGGTGCGTGGACGCCCGTTTTTCCGCTCCATATCGCAATATTAAGGGGTCAATTCTGGCCGTCACGTCACCGCCATACTATGGGATGAGAACCTACGTACAGGATCAATGGCTAAGAAATTGGTTTCTGGGCGGCCCTGACGACGTGGACTACAATACGGATATTCAAATTCGGCATTCAAGTCACGATGACTTTGTTCGCGACCTCGCGCGCGTTTGGACCCACCTCAAGAAGAGTGCAACCGACGGGATTGATCTTTACGTGCGGTTTGGGACAATTCCTTCTATCAAGAGCGATGCGCGCCAACTGCTGCGCGCATCTTTGGAAGAATCTGGGGGATGGAAGCTTCTTTATACTCGGCGGGCTCGAACTGCCAGCGAGGGCAAACGTCAGGCTGAACAAATGAAAAGTGATTCCAGTGCCGCCGAAGAGTTCGATTTTCACGCCGTGGCCGTCTAGTGCCAACGCACGTCTGCGTCGCGGATTGTACCGTCAAACTCGATGGTTGATGAAGCCCGGTTCCTGCAGAATTCTTCCACATAGGACTTGATCGCGACGGAGGCCTCGGCGGCTTTTTTGTCACCAGGAAGGTGATACGCTAGCGACTTTGGCATGAGGACAATGCATTTCGCCATCGCACGCGACACAGCAACATTTGTCCGTTCCATCTGCAACAGGAACGCCTCTTCACCCTCAATGATGTCCGTGTCACCAACGCCAAACGATACGATAATCATCTGCCTTTCCCCACCCTGAAACCGTTCGACTGTGTCGACAGCATCGTAGACTTTCTGGGAATTCGCGTTGGGGAAAAGAGTTAGAAGCGCACGCACGACAAGCGCCTTTTGGGCCTTATGCGGCGTGACAATTCCAATACCGAAGTCGAAAAATGTATCATCGTCAAAAGGTGTCTTGGGTTGTCCGTCCCCAACATCCAATTCTTTCGCCATCGCGTGACGAGCACAGTATGCAAGACCCGCTACAAGTCCGGCCTCCACATCATTAGCCTGCGACGAAGTTGGATCGTCGTGAATGAGCGTTGCGACTCGCTTCACGGGGTCGAGCAGGGTCTTGTACGCATCCGTGATCGGAATTCCTGAAGGCAGCGTTGCAATTACCTCGTCCAGTGGCTGGAGCTGGTAAACATCCTTCTTAGCGCTGAATGCACTTAGTTTGGGTGGATAGCCAAGGGTCTTAGCGTATTCGACGAGATCTTGGTTTGATCGGTAGTTGATGAGCAGTTCCTGCCGTGGCACCTGAAAACGCTTGATGAGATACGTCTGAATGCTCGATACCAAGTGCTCTGCCCCAACCGGCGGTTCAAGGCTGTGGATAGGTGGCATCTGCAGGTGATCGCCAGCGATGACTAATTGCCCATCCTCTCGTAGGGCACAGAGCGGGCGTAGTGCAAGTGTGACCGGAATTTGTGAACTCTCATCGAGGACAATGAGGTCGAATACCCCATCGATTTTATCACCTGTGGTCCCGATCTGCTCGACAATTTGATTCACGATGTGGGCAGTGGTGGCGATGATCGTTGTTCGCGACGCGTCTTGGGCGCCCTGAACCATAGCTAGAACATCGCTCGATCCGGGCGTGAGTTTGAATGATCGCAAATCAACATGAACCCCAATCGGAGCCACCTCCTTCGGATCACGATTCTTCGAATAGACCCAACAAAAGTCGCAGATCGCATTTGAATCATTTTTCAGGTTTGCGGCGAGCCGACCGGCGAGCTCCTCGACAGTTCGATAATTGGGTCCGGTGAGCAGAATCTTTCGCTGCTTTTGTTCCCGAACAACACCGTGAAGGAAGGCGGCCAAGGTATCGGTCTTTCCCGTACCTGGCGGCCCCCAGACGATAGAAAGCTGCGAAGCGGCGAATGATTCGACGGCTGCAAACTGACTGGAGTTCAATTCGTGAGAGTTGGCAGTTTTGGCAAAAATCGCCAAAGTGGTCGCCTCGGCGGTAGTACGAACCGGCGCGACGCTAAGTTTGTCTGCCGCCCAAAGGACGCGAGCGACAGGAGTGTCATCGTCGGTTCCAGCCGCAATTTTTTTTGCAGCTGACTTTCCCATTGCCTCTAGCGCCTCTGGCGCCGTTTTCGCGCACTTCGGATTTCCAATTGCCGCCAAAAGGTCCTTCGTGATGCGGGAATCGTCGTACGGCATACCATCCATGATGTAGATCGGCTCCTTGCCAATCGGAATCACGTCTTCAGCAATCACAGCGTCGAAGACATCCTGCACCCAAGAGGACCGTGCTCGAAATGAAACGACCGCGGTCCTTGCAGCACGGTCGAATACCTCAAGCTTTACAGCGATCACGCTATACATTCGCGACCAATACCCAGTGGTGGACTCATCGACATTGAGGCCGAGAGACTTTGCTGTCTGGAGAGGGAAACCCGGCCGGCCCGCGATCCCGATTGTGCAGAATGAGTCGCCCTCTTCGATTTTCGCCTCGGTCGACTCTTCGCTGACTTTGAACGTATACGTATTATTGCCATTGCTGCCGATGAGTGACTCTAAAACGATGGCTTTATAGGAAGCCTCCAACCACTCAGGACGGGTGATCAAGGCTAGTTGAGCGTTCGTCTCATCCGCTGCTGTCGAAACTTGGGACCACTGGTTCCAGAGCTTAGAATCATGCGCCACACCGTTCATCCCACCAGGAATACTCGTGCTGAGTGCCGGAGCACTCCCTTCGAGAACTCCCTTCAGATCATTTCGCAGCCTTGCCGTGATCGACCCAAGTGCGAACGTCTGCGCTTTCAGCACTGATCCGTACCGCTGAATCGCTTCTGCGATGCTCACGTCTTTACCGAAAATCCGGACGGTACCCGTCGGTGACTTCCAGATGTCGAAAATTCGCTCTCGTGGAATCGCGTTTCCGAGCGGTTCCACATAATATTTGTCGACATTGCGGGGTTCTAGCTTCGGATGGTGATAGTGTTCTGCCGTCCCGAAGAGCGTCGTTGCGAAGCGCTGAGGCAAAAGCACTGATGAGTTGATAACGTCACGGATAACTACGATGCTGGGACATATTTCGTCTTCCCGCTCCATCAGCTTTTCAGCAGGAAAGACCCACGCCAGCGCGCGCTGAGTCTTCCCAGACAAATCTAAAATTCGCAGAAGTTGGCGCCCAAAGGCGTTGCACAACTCTTCGTATTGTCGAGGCTCCCATAGGCAGACTTGGGTATGTACCTTGCCCCATCCTTTGGAAGCAAATATCTGGTCCGCTTTCTCGATCCATTCAGCCAATTGATCGAGGAAAGCGAGAACTGCCGACCATTCCGCCGTTGCGTTGTCTTGCGGCACGACGAAAGCCGCTTCACCGAGGAAGTCGAGCGATTTCTGAGGCTGCCCAGCAGCGTCAAATGACTTGCCATATGGTGCCGACAGAATACCGCGAATGGCTATACCGGTTAGGAGTCCGGAGCCTGCGTCGAAATTAACAACAACGTCGTATTCGGCATTCCAAGACCGCGCCAGGACGCCCACCTTAGAGACCTGATCGACAGTGACTGAATTGTTGACCAAGGCTCCAGCGCGGGCACCAATCTGATTTCGATCCCTCTTGAGTAGGGCATGCTTCTTAAGTGACGAGGCGTCCGATGCCATCCCTACTAGGTCGGCAACTTTCTTATGCCCTCCAAAATCTAAAACCCGCGCGGCGCCCTTACTTAACGTCGGCATTTTCGACAGGTGGTCAGATGCCTCCGCGTTTTGAAAACAGTAGTTATTCGGACTGGCCGTAAAGATTGGCAGGTCGGTGACCGAAAGCCAGCTTTTGTTCCCGAGCCAGTCACATGAACCACAACGTGGATTTACGTGATACTCGACCGCTTGCCATCCCATCTCGTCGCCCCTCCTGACGACACGCGGGACATCCTCAACGAAGAATTTGCGCACGCTGGGCATGTAGACGAGGTAGTTGACGAGCCCATCTCCTAAGTCGTCCAAGAGGGCCACGATCCGCTTGGAATGATCACCGCCGTCCTTGGTCGACATGATTTTGTTGAACCTAGGCATTTCGACGTGACGCCAAAGATAGACTAAATCGCAAACAAAGAACTTCGACGAAATCGCTGTATCTTGCTCCTGCAACCAATTCGCCAGAAAAAACGCATACAAACACACCTCGGCGGAGTAACTGGCATTAGCCTCGGTGATGTTCTTCAAATCAATGACGCTTATAGGAAGTCGCCAATCCTGTGGATCAACCCTTAGGCGCGATCCATCAGGCAGAATTTCGTACTCAGCCGATCCAGGTTCGGCGACGTAGAGGACATCGGGCCTAAGGCCCTTCAATCTTGGAATAAACGACTTGGCGTTATCGGCTACACCGAGATTTGCAAATGCGGTATCTCGAAAATCTTCAGGCTCAATTTGAGGTTGAAGAATCAAAGTTTGCGGTTGCGCCACCTTCAGCGCGGTTACAAGATCGACGTTACCGCGCCCATTTTTATTGTGAATGACGTTATTAGGAAGTCTGGCGATCAGAATATCGAATTGAGCGTATTCGAATTCAATACCTGACTGCGTAATGAGCTGAACACCTGGTCTGGATTTCAGTGGTATCGGTATTCCCGCGCTCTTCAAGGCGGCCTCATTACTCGAAAAAAGCGAAAGGTATAATTCCCGGTCGCATTTAGTACGCAGGTACATCGAGAATTTGCTCTTCCCAAGCTCTCTCTTTGGCTGCGCTATTAACATTTAGATTCCACCCGCTCATTTCAATTTTCAACACTGGAATGCTATTCCAGTGTTCTATGGCTTGTAAACGAACAAACGATCCAGTGTCGTCATAGGGTGTTGTTATAAAATCTGCCTAACCGATTTTTCACCAAACTATGACACGCGACAGTATGAATGCCCTGAACTTGCGTATCATTTGCACCGGATCAGTGCTTGTCGAAAACGGAGCCCATTCGAGGACTAAACAAGCGATCATAAGTTTTGAGAAGGAAAGAATCTGTCATTCCTGCCACGTGATCGCATATGATTCGGCTATCGTTTCCTGATGCTTCATAGGCCGAAAACGCGTCGTACGGCAGAAGCGATTTCGGGTCGACTTCCAACGCCTCAAACACCGATACCACCATCTTCTGCCCTTTGAATTCCAGGTGTTGGACATTCGGGCTACGGATAACCTTTTCTACTACCAGGTCCTGGAGGGCATCGAGAAATCCCCTGTGCGCTTCTGACATAACCGCCTTATATCGGATGAGCGGCTCGCTGAACTGTGCAAGCTCCACAATGGATATACTGGTAATAAAATGGTGAACCAGACGGCTTATGTAGTGTTTCCGCGATTTACCGTCGCCAAATAGACCCTCTACGAACGTACCGTAGACGTTATTTTTACTTTCATCCGGGTACTTCTTTTTCAGCGAATCAAGAAAGGTCGAGCATTTTGTTTCGTCTACAAATGCTCTGAAGTCCCGCTCGCTTACGAGGGCAAGTGCAATGGCATCTTCCAAATCGTGAACTCCATACGCGATATCGTCGGCAATATCCATTATGCTGCAATCAAACGATTTATACAGTGGCGTCGAATGTTTGTCGGGCTGCTTCTGAACACTCTGGAATATCGACCGGTCCTGGTGGCTCATAAGTTCCAGAACCCAAGCGACTACATCGTCTTCGGTATTTAGGTAGCATTTTGGAGGCTTCGATTTCTTTCGATCAATGACGCGGATCGATGTGGGACGCTTGTCGATGTCCGGCACAATTGCTGGGTTTGAGGCCGCTGTGAAGTTGACAGGATATTTCAGGACTCCCAGAAGGCTCCGCCTTGCCAAGTCCGCCCCATGTGACGCGGAGAAATTTTCCAGCCGCGACAGAATCCTGAGCGTATGCCCATTGCCCTCAAAACCTCCATTGCCTCGCATGCAGTAGTTGAGCGCTACTTCCCCGCCATGTCCAAACGGGGGATGCCCAAGATCATGGGCAAAACCGATTGCCTGAATTAGGCTGACCGGCGGAAGATACTCGTGCGCTTTATGCGCGGTTAAAGTCCCGAGTTGGCGAACAATGCTGTTGGCGATTTGTGCGACTTCAAGAGAATGGGTTAGGCGTGTTCGATAGAAGTCGCTGTCACCAAGATTAAGTGTCTGTGTCTTGCCCTGAAGCCGACGAAACGACCCAGAGTGAACAATCCGAGCATAGTCTACATCGAACGCTGTTCGTGCGTCCTCCGGTTGCTGCTGCCAGCCGCTTCGTCTCTTTTCCCAGTCCGTCACGATCCCCCCAAAAGTCTGGCTGGCCTCTGCTGACCGCCTAACGAAGCATAGAACAAAATGTTGCCATTTGTCTTGGTTCGATCCAGCGTGCCGCTGGCGCGCATCCAATCCGGCTTGAGGGTTGGCACGTGTGCAGAGGGTTCGAAGACCCTTTCGGTCGTTTCCAGGCTCGACGGCCTGGTGCGGGTCAGCGGGGCAGTACATGCCCTTGGTGCGATCCAAGGCTGGACGGTGGCTTGGATGGGTCTTGGGTGGGCGCAGCGGCCTTACCCAGGCGCGATGAATCGGCGAATCCTTGGCTGGGGGGACAAGCGTCGATGCCGAAGTTCACGCCAAGGCTTGGGGGACGCAACGGGGGCGCGCAGCGGCTCCCTTGCCAGATTGCGGGTATTACCCCGCGGGTTGTCTCATGGCAAACGCTGCGATGCTTCCGACGGCTTCGGGTGATATCGCGGATTATCGCGGCAAGAGGTGTGGGGCCTGAAGAGGTTGGTCGCATTTCTCCCTATGAAGCAATGCAGCGGAAAATTATGCGCGTTCCAAGGGGCCGCGACAATCAATAGCAAGATGCCAGCCACGGTATCGCGTCTGGCATCGATTGAGATGCCGTTCGTTTTTTAACTCCTGAACAGCAGCTTTCCAGGATAAGCGTCGCGCCTACTGAACGGCGGAGAAGCGGCGCGTTCCTGTCCGGCTGCCACTCGACGAGAAGGGTCGGAAGCGGAACCGGCAACTTCTGGCGTCCGTAGCAAATATCGTCGAGTTCCTGGTTCTCAGGTCGCCACGTACAGACGACGTTGTTTTTACACAAACACCAAGGCCGATACCCGATCGATGCAGCCGTCCCTATTTTCTTTTCACAATGACACGGCCCAAGGCTGACAGGCGTGCCGCGAGATCGGCAGGCACGGCCGGCGGTTGCGGACGATCCTCGCAAGCGGTACGGCGCGGCTGCGCTGCGTCGTGCTCCCGCGGCCTTGAAGCATCGGAAAAGACCAGCGCAAGTAGGAAACGCGCAAGGCGCGACGTCCAGGGCGCGCCGGCGGCAGTTTTGTGGCCGTCCCTGTTGAGCCGCGCTGCGACATCTGGCGGCTTGCGCGTGCCCAACCGCGCATAGGATTTCACCACGGGCCCGAGCCGGTCGCAGAGCTGGGCGACATTGATTCGGGTAGAATGGAAATGGCCGGTTTCCGCCTCGGTCATCTCAGGCGTACTGGCCCTTTCAATGGAGCGCCGGATAAGGGACGTCTGGCCTTGTATCTTCGGGGCGGCTACGCGCGGCGGAGCCGCAGGCGGCGGCGCGGCTTCCACAACAGGCCCGAGGGCCGCGCCGTTCCTGAACGTGATTTGATCGAGCGTGTCCCGGTTCAGGAAAGAGATGAGGTCGCCTTTCATGCTCACGAAATCACCGACGCCAATCAGCGGCGCGACTGCAAGATATGAGAACGTCACCCGCACGGGGGCAGAGTCGAGACTCTCTGCCACGACGACGTGCCGCTCCCCCCTGATGTCCCTGGTGATGACGATCAGTAGGCGCCAGCCGGCGCCGTCCCCCCCAGCTTGGCCGAACAGCGCGGCGGTCCTGGCGGCTGCGACCAGCTCCTGCGCGAGCCCACGCGGCCTCCTAACGGGGGGAGCCTCCAGACCTGTCCCCGCGGACATGCGGTGCCGGGGATTGTCGGTGCAGGGATGTTTGGTCCAGGGTTGCCCCAGCTCGTCGAAATAGACCCGGCTGCCGTGCTGGTTTGCATAGAAGAACACCGCGTCGCCGCATACCGGGCAGCGCGCGTTGGGATTGACATAGCAGGCGCTATGGGACCGCACGCCATTGCGCTCAAGCAGGGCGGCCGCGTCGCGGCGGCGCAGATCGGCAAGCACCTGCGAGCGGTCGATGCGCCGCCCGCCGTAGTTCACGCACCACCCGCAGGTGCAGTTGGAATGATGATTGTGCCCGGTCACCGAAAGCCCGATCGCCGCAAATTCAGAACATTCATACCAAAGAGAGCCCCATCGGCAAAACCTGCGCACGGACGAACCCACCGGCACCGCCGCACCAAATACGACCTTGCCGCAGCTGTCAGGTGGCCGTATCACGGGGCAGCCTCAGGACGGCTGCTTTTGGGCAGGTCGCTGCGGTAAGCGGAATGATCAAGATGCGGCGCAAAGTGGTCCCTCACGTCGCGCCGTGCTTAAGTCAGCTTCGGGTCAGGGCTTAGCGTTCAATTTCTCTGGCTGAAGGCCCATTAGGGTCCGAAACCGGTCGTTTGAATTTTACAGCTGCGATCGCGGCGGAAGTCACCGGCGGTTTAGTGGATCCCCGCAGCAGGCTGTAAAGTGAGCCGCCCTTGACGTTTATATGCTGCCCAAGCCTCGGCGGGCACTGCCGAATCCGCCCGGGCCAGCCAGTCAGCGCGCTCAGCCTGGGTAAGTGAATTCCACCACTGCATACCGGCTATTTCGTCAGCAGTCGGATTCCGGTTCGGTTCGTCTGCCATTTTCTTATCCTTGCATAAGACTTGAGCGCCAGGGCACCGCAACTACCAGAACGGCCAAAAGCCGGCCAAAAAAGCCAGCATTTCGCTGCCCCACTCCATGAAGTTTTGGTACCAGCCAGACACCGTTTCATAACCAACCTGCAGGGCACCTAGGAAGAAAACGAAACAGATGACGATAGCAAATACCTTGCCAAAACCCTCGTCACCCTTCGGGTCGCTGCTCTGGTAAACGTAATCCTGTCGATTAAACATGGTCCACTAACGGTCCCGGTCGTCGCGGTCGCGTTCCCTTCTTTCTAGTTCCTCGCGCTCCAACTCCTCGAGGCGAGGAATATGCTGTTGCGCCGGATCGGTCCGCGTCGTTTCACCGCCGCGTTGTGCCGCCTCCTTGTCCTTTAACTTATCCTGCAGCCGATTTGTAGCATCGACGGTCGACGCCAGGTCGTGAGCCGGTTCGTCCGGCCGGCGCTCGGCCTCCTCGGGGCGAGGATCTCGCTGCTGTTCGGTCATGGCATCGACATTGGCAGGGGTTTTGCCCTGCTCTTCTGCCGGCCGCTCTTGGGTCTGCTCTGCCGCCTCGATGGCGCGCTTGAGCTCCGGATCCTTCTCGGCTACCTCGCGCATATAGGTGTTGCCCTGGACGGCCAGCTCTGCCGCGCGAGCCAGTCCGCGCTCAATATCAGCTCGCAATGCCCTTGGATCGTTGGAAAGCTCACCGGCCTCAATTCTATCCAAACCCTCGCGACTGGTTTCGATGTCCATAAGAATGTCATTTGCCACCTCGACAACCGCCTCACCATGTTTGGCGACTGCCGCATCCCACTGTTCATTCGCATCGTCTCGACGCTCGCCACGCTCGTCTCGCTCGGTCGCAGTCCCCTGCTCCGCCTGTGCCTGGCCCTTCATCTCGTAAAGCTCCATAAGCTCGCGCCGGCCGTTCACATGATCGCGAGCAACAGACGCGACTTCATCAAAGTCGTCTCGCTCGTCCGGACCGACGTTCCGTTCCAGCCGGAACAAGGCCGTCTCGACCTTCTTTTCATAGGCTTCAAACTCTGCCCGCGTTGTCTCGCGCATTTCCTGACCCTCCAAAACGACTTTCTGGAATGTTACCAGATTGGCGCGGAATTTGGAGCCGAAATCTGCACGGACGACATTTACGCTCGCTTCCGCCTGACCTGCCGAAAGGCTTGCTGTCAAATGATCTCGCTGCTGTTCTGCATAAGCAACAACACGCCGATCACCGCTGGCGAGCGCGATTTCCTGCCAACTTTGCGTTGCCTTTATGGCATACTCCCGGCTTCTTTCGGCCTTCGCCAGACTGCGCCGCCCGCCCCGCTTGGCGTCGTACCGTCCCTGTGCCGCCTCGCTGGTCCCGACGTGCTCGGTCCGCCCTTCCCTGCTCACCGGCCTCACCTGATTGCGGGTAAAGGCGGGCGGACTGGCGAACTCGCGACGATCGGTCATCTCCATCGCGATTCCATGCGCCCGGGCCTTCTGCGCCATTGTGGCCCGCCACTCCCGAAACACCTGCGGGGTCGTCTCGATCCGAGCACCCGATTCCGATCGCATGGTGATGATCGCGTGCGCATGGACATGTGGCCGCTTGCCCCCCTCGCCTTCTTCCTTCGGATCATTGGCCGGATCATGCATGGCAAACACATAGCGATGGCCGGCGAACTGCTCAGCAAGGAAGTCGCGTGCAGCGTTTTCAAACGCCTCGACATTCGTGCCGGCCCGGGCCGACATGATCAGGTGCATCACGTCGCGGCTTTTGCGGCTGTGTAGATCACCGCGCCATTCCTTTTGCACCAGATCGCCAGCGTGTTTTTCGTCACCGATGACTTGGCCGCGGTCGTCGCGAACGTTGCCGTCATGACGTTCAACCAGGCTCCGCAATTTGCTGGCGCCAAACCCGACACCGTTGCCGTAGCCCTGGAACGAGAACCGTGCAGCTACACCCTGCCCGGCCGCACTGGCGTCATATCGCGCCTGAATGATGCTGGCGGCCTTGTCGTCGCCACTCAGCCGCTCGCCCTGCCCGCTTCTGAGCACGACCGCACCTTGAACCGTCAGCGCGCCGCCGGGCTGGGGCGTGACCGCATAAGCATAGCGTCGATCGCCGAACGCGCTCGTCAAACTGTTCCTGACCAGCTCGTGCATCGCCTCGTCTGACGAAACCGCCGCAGTCGCTATCTCTACGGTGAAGCTGCCGATATCGCGGCTCTCTGCGCGGTTCTGGAACAGATGGTTCCAGTCGCCCCGCAACCGCGCCAGATCCTCGCGGCTACCGATGCGCTCGCCGTTCTCGTTTTCGACGGCGAGCTCGCCGCCGCGCGAGACATAATTCAGCATTGCTCCAACCCTCGCGCCACTGCCATAGGATGCCATTTTGACAACCGCGGGCTGACTGCCCTGGGCCACCGCCGATAGCCGCGCTTCAATGGAGCGGGACGCCGCTGCTGCCCGCGTCTCGGCCGCGAAGATCGGCCTGGCGGACGCCCGCCGCATTTTCGGCTGGCTGCCACCACCGCTACCAGCACCACCACCGCCGCCCAACTCGGCCAGGGCCTTCAGTCGACGCTTCATTTCGTCTTCGGCCGACGAATGGCGTTTTGGCCCAAGCGACAGTTCATGCAGCAACGCCGCACGGCGCTGCTCCCATTCGCTCGTGAAGGCGCCGAAGAAGATTTCCACGCCTTACCCCTCCCCACGCCGCTTATGGCCGGCGCGCTTCGCCAGCGCTCGTAACTCCGTCATAACGGCCGCCTGGACGCGCTGCATGTTCCCGAGATTGATGTCGACCTCGCTTGGATGAACGCCTTTGCCGCTGTTGAGCGCCCGCGCGACCTGATTGAGGTTCACGCCGATCGCGCGCATGTCCTCCAGCAACAATGCCATCACGAGGCGGTCTTCCTCGGTAAGGAATGGCCGAGCGCCCGCTCCCTCGATGATCAGCGACCGGAAGAACCCGGAAACCGTCATGTCGGCCGCCTTTGCGGCCTTCTCGATCGCCGCATATTCGTCCGCGCCGACGCGGGCATGCACCATTCGACCCTTCCGGTCCGGCTCGAGCCGGACCTCGAATTTCGCGTCGTCCATTGGCCTTGGGCCCCTCTCTCTGGCGCTTGCGGCAGGCATCGAGGGCTTGTTCCTCGATCGTCTGGAAAAATGTCGCACATTTTTCCGTATCCTGCCACGTGAAATTCCACCACGTGAAATTAGAGCCAACTTTTCGAGCGGCCCACACTTCGCTCGACTTTATCGCGACCATGAGCAGGGCCTTCGCCCCTGCCCATCAAACGTTAAAGCGCTCTCCAGGGTTCACCCTCCAGGACCCCTTTGTCGGCCTTTGTGTGCCCCTCGTACTCGCCCGCAAGGGACGCTCCGCTCTTCGCCCTGGCCGGCTGCGTGCGAGGGGCACAGACGGCCTTCGCGCGGCTCCGGGGTTCACCACAAAGGGAGCGGCAAGGCCTGCGGCGGCGCTGACGGTCTCTTTGGCCAAACGAGGGAAAATTGCGTCGACTGGCGAGGGCTCCAGGGTTTGCTCAACGGCCAGCGCGCGCACCATTCCAGTTTCACACGACTGTTCACACGATGTGGTCACATGCCATGACGTTACGATGTAAACTTAAGGTGTGATTGAAGTATCACACCTTGGGATGGTGAGGCGTGATGGCATCGTGTAAAAACGCCATGCGAACGCAAGCATTCACTTCGTTTGGAAATGCAGTTGCCCAACAGGATCCATGAGCGTGGCGACGGTCTGCCGCGTTCGGCTTTGGGGGCGTCAGAAGAGGGATCAGACATGCCTCGAAGAATTTGCGCGATCAGCGGAAAAGGCGGCGCCGGGAAGACGACGGCCATTATCCTCGTTGCCGGCGAGTACGCTATTCAGGGAAAGAAGGTTCTTCTGATCGACGCCGATCCGCGCCAGAACCTCGCCGAATGGTGGAAGCGATGTGAGGCCAAGGACAATCTTCCGGCCAACATTGAGCTGCACAGCGCGGCAACGCAGCGAAGCATTGAAACCGTGCTTGCCGAACAACACGGCGTCTATGACGTAATCCTGATGGACTCACCGGGCATCGACAGCGTCATCCGCGATACGATCATCCGCAACTCCGACCTGGTGCTGACGCCAATTCAGCCGAACCAGGATGAAATTAAGGCGGCGGGTGAAGCCGCCACCATCACGGCGGATATTGGCGACAGGGAGGGGCGCACTATTCCCCACGTCAGCGTGGTGACGCGCATCGCCCTTCCGGGCCGCGTTCTCGAGGCCTACAGGCTGATCCGTCCGTTCATCGCCAATCTTCGCGACAATGGCTATGAATCGACGTTGATGGATACCGAGCTCACCGAACGCAATTGCTACCGCGAAATCCGTAACGGCCTCGGCACTTTGCAGATGCTCGAGCTGACCGACCCGGTCATGAAGGGCCGCGCGGA
The DNA here is from genome assembly GCF_040323235.1 of Mesorhizobium sp. M0051. Classification (NCBI taxonomy): domain Bacteria; kingdom Pseudomonadati; phylum Pseudomonadota; class Alphaproteobacteria; order Hyphomicrobiales; family Phyllobacteriaceae; genus Mesorhizobium; species Mesorhizobium sp. M0051. The sequence continues at coordinate 49,888 of NZ_JAMYUT010000018.1, read as the reverse complement.
GGTCGCGGCGTTTGTGACCGAGCTCGATCGCCATCTCGCAGCAAACCGGGAAAAGGTGGGAAATGTCTAAACCAGGCAAACTGTCCGTCTCTGACTTTCCGATCGCACCCCGACGGCCGAAACCGGCCACATCCAAGGTCACAATGGAACCAGCCTCTGTGTCGAAAGAGCCAGAGGCGCGAACGACTTCAAGGGAACCAACAGCGCAGCCGGTTTCAGAAACGGATGCGACAAGAGAACGGCCGCGGCGCGGTCTGCCTAACCCGAGCGGTGAAGAGCGCAAGAGCAAGGCGATCGAACGTGCTCTGGTGCAGGAGGAAGGGCGATACCGTCTGCGCGACCTGAAGCGGGCGCACGTGCGGGAAGCCAAGCACTACGTCAATTGCCCGCTGGACTATGACACGAAGATGCGACTGCAAAAGGCCGCCTTCGACAACGACATCAAGATGACGGTGGTCATAAAGGCAGCCATCGACCAGTTTCTGCGAGACAACGGCTATTGACCCGTGAGCGGTCGAAGCTTCCTGCTCGGGATTGCGATCGGTACCCTTATTGGCATCTATGCCGCACCGTGGGTCGGTCGCCAAAGCATCGACTTGGGTGAAGGCTCAAATGTCGCTTCCCCATTGAACGGACTTAGGGAATCCGCTCTCGATGCGGCCCTCCGGCCATCTGACGAAAACGCCAAAGGCGAGCTGTTTCGCTTATCCAATTGGGATATCTCAATGCACGGGACTGGATCGACGGCTACCGTGGAGCGATGTATTAGTCTTGGCAAAGATTCGATCGCGTGCGAACTCCTGGCGCATCTGGGATGGGTCGATGGGGAAAAACTTGTCGAAGCTGTGTTCGAGGGAAGCCGGGTACTTGGCGAATGGTTGCAGCCAGGACGCGCTGATTTTCTCTTAGTGGGCAGTGCCTATTCCCGCGCCAGATCAGGGGCGTTATGAATGCAGGCTTCCGCTGGAAAAAACCATGCAAGGCAAGCGCAGCACGGCCCTGATGGTTGCTTATTGCGAATAGCGGAGCGCTGTCCTCACTCCCGCTTCTGGAAAATCGCTGTGCAAGGAAGTGCCGGGGCGTACTTGGGTCAATCCCGTTTTGAATGTTTGATTGAGGTCGTCGCCCTGTCCGCGACTGGAAAAAAGCAAGAAGGGAGAGGACGTGCCTAAGGATATGGAGGCCTATAAAAACAAAATGGAATTGGTTGAGACGATCGATCCCGAGATCGATAAACCTGTTTTCCGCCGCCCAGGGTTTGAAGCCATCAAAACCCTCGGCGAGATCGATGAAAGAATTGCCGCCTTCATCCGCAAGGCTCGCGAAGACAAGGATCTGACTCGCGCCGAACTCGCGCCCTTGCTTGGCCTTTCGATGCAGGTTTATGGCCGCTATGAGCGCGCATTCTCAAAAATGCACGTAACCAGGATGATCCACCTGTGCGAAATCCTCGGATTCATGCCGATGGAGATGCTGTTCAGCGCTGCCCCGCATCTATGGGGCCGCACACCGGAGGAAGCCCGCGACACCATGGAACTTGCGCAACAGGTCGTGTCTCTGCCGCACGGCACCAAGCGCGATCTGCTGGCACTGGTTAAGAAAATGGTTGCGCTCGAACGGGCCGCAGACGGAGCGGCGGCGGAAACGCAAAGAGGCGAAGAAGGACGTCTTTAGGCGCCTCGCGCTGCGGCGAATGGCGCGGGGCGCGAGCATCACCGCAGCCCATTAATAGGGCCCACACCTTAGGCATCGACCTTCTTCAGCTCCGAGAGCCGCACAAGGCCGTTCTGGCTGCGGAATGTCAGTGTCGCATCCGTACTTTGCGCTTGGGCGATCCCCGAAATAACGTGATCGCCGGTGTTGTAGATCGTACGCTGCCCGGCATCCTCGATGACTAGTCGCCGCGTGTCGGGATAGACGGCAACAGCGGCCTCGTACTAACTTGAGCAGGATTGAACCGCAATGCCGAGGCGACGAATCTGGCGAACCGCTGAGACCATCCAGCAATAGGGCGACGTGGGGTCGCTTGGATCTGGCGGGTGCAGGAAGCTTGCCGGCGCGTATAGCCTGTCGACCACAGCGCGCCACTTCGCGTTCTCGTAATCATCGCGCGCCTCTTCAGAGGGCAGTTCGAATGCGAACCAGGTTTCCAGCGCCGCCAGGTCGGCGGTAAGGGGGCCGGAGGCGACAGACGCAAAGTCGATGAGGATCGCGTTGCCGTTGCGGACTCGGACATTTTCGCCGTGCAGGTCGCCGTGCATCGGCGCCTTGCGGTAGATCTGGTCAAGAGCACCGAGCCGTGTCCACAGCTGATCCGGTGTCACGCGGACGTCCTGCGTTCTCGCGTATGCCAGTCAGTCAACAACGCTCCATCAGGTCGTCGATCTTCGTTGCCTTGATATAGCGGGCCGGGTTCGGATCGATCTCAAGCGCCTTGAAGTGAGCCTCGCCACATATGATCTTCGCCGCTTCGTTATCGCGAAGATCGTCGGTGAACAAACTGCCCTTCGTCTCGATCACGAAATAGAGACGCTCCTCGCCGCTGACCTCCACCAGCACCGCCCAATCAGGATTGTACGTACCCAGCGGCGTCGGCACTTTGAACCACGCCGGAAGCTTGGCGTAGATTTTCACCGACTCGTTCTTTTCGAGCTGCTCCGCGAACGTCCGTTCGACGCCGCCGGAATCATAGACAACGTGCTCGAAGACTGACTTCGTTGCGTCCTTGAGCATGTTCCTCAGATAGCCCGTTAGCTCTTCCTGCTGGAAAAGTTCCTGAGCGTAGTAGTGCTCGTCACCGATCCGCTGGTATTTGATCCCATCGACCAACGCCAACCGCTTGGTGCGGTTGATCACTTCACCCGCGATCTCGATGAAGGCCTGCGGATTGCGCTTGAAGTCCTTCAACCGCCCGCACTCGGTGAGGATGCGGACAAGGCTCTTGCGCGTGAGTTGGGTGCGATCCTGGAGATCGGTGAGCACGTCGGGCAACGCGATGTCACCCTCCTCGATCGTGACGATCATCCCGCTGTTCTTGTCGCGCTCCGTGGCTTCAACGCCACCCTGGCCGATGGAAAGATCGGCCTTCCTGATCCGGACACGCGCCTTGGAAACCGGCGGGCCGTTGGCGATTGCCTTGGCGCAGTCGGCGATCAGCTTTTCATTGTCGAAGTGAACGCGATAGGTCGTCTTGTGCTTGATGCGATCCCAAAGCGCCTGGAACTCCGCGCTTTCCAGAATGGCCTGCCGTGTTTTGACGACGACGCGCTCGTCGGCGTTCTTGATATCGAGCTTGCCGGCGACCTTCTTCAGCAGCTCGCGAACCGCCGCAACATGCCCTTCGAGTTCTTTCGGCAAACCGAAAGTGCCGTCCTTCAGCGCCGCGCGCAGCGTGTCCTGAACCTTACCCTTCGGGTCAACGAAACCTTGCGTCTTCAAGTGCTCGAAGATCGCGGCGGATACGTCGAATCCCAGCATGCCCGTTGAGCCATCAGCCTTCGCCACTGGAATGGCGGCGAACTGGTGCTTCTCGACAATCCCGAACTTAATGCCGGTGTCCCTCTCGATCTCTTTTTGCAGGTTCTCGGCGAACTCCTCGTAACTTTCGGTGGCGACGACGGTCAGCGTATTGACCTCGAACCCGCGTAACCGCTCGCCTTGCTGATTGACGCAGAGGCGCAGGCCTCGGCCAATCGTCTGGCGACGCTCGCGTTCCGTGCCCATCTCGCGGAGCGCGCATATCTGGAAGACGTTCGGATTGTCCCAGCCCTCCTTGAGGGCCGAGTGGGAGAAGATGAACTTGAGCTTGGTCTCGAAGCCCAGCAGCTTCTCCTTGTCCTTCATGATCAGGTTGTAGGCGCGTTCGGCGTTGTCCCGGCCTGCCTGGTTATTGTCGGCCGTATCGATCCAGCGCCGCGCCTTGTCGATCGAGAAGTAGCCATCATGAACCTCCTCGGCTTCCGAGGTGAGATCGACCTCGTTAAACAGGCTCACGAACTCCGGGAGCTTCGCTGCGCGGCGGTACTCTTCCTCGAAGATTCGGGCGTATTTGCCCTTCGTCGGATTGCCGTCCTCGTCATACGACCGGTAGTGCTCGACGGCATCGATGAAGAAGAGGCTCAACACCTTGATGCCAAGCGGTGCGAGGCGTTTCTCTTTTTCCAGATGCTCCTGGATCGTGCGGCGGATCATCAGTCGCTTCATGGCGTCCGCGTCTACATCGCCAACCGCCTCGCCGGGTGAGAGGAAGGTTTCGCCACCCGGAAGCTTTACTTCCAGGAGCTGGCTGTCCTTCGCGGCGCGGATCTCGCCGATCCGGCGATCGGCATACACGGCACGCTTTGTCAGTTCCTGAAGATCGTCGCCGTCCTGAACGACCACCTCTTTGCGACGCACCGCCTTGCCATCCTGAACGTCGATCTCGACGCGCGCCGTCACTGGTCCCTTGCCGTTGCTGGCCGAAACAAAGCGCACATATGCCTTGTTGTACCCGCCCTCGACCTCCATCGACGCAACTTCGATCTGCTTAACAAGCTTGCGCTCATAGGCATCGACCGCATCGAGGCGAAATACCATGTGGTGCTTGTCGACATGGGTGGCCGAATAGCGAAGCGTGCAGAGCGGGTTCATCTCCGCGAGAGCCGAACGCCCGCGGCCTTCAAGACCACCATCAACGCTTTGCGGCTCATCCACGATCAGGATCGGCCGTGTGGCGCGGATCAAGTCGATCGGGCGCTCGCCACCGGTCTTCTCGCTGTCCTTATAGAGGTTGTTCACGTCCTTCTTGTTGATGGCGCCGACCGTCACCACCATGATCTGAATGTTCGGGCTGGTCGCGAAATTGCGTACCTGCCCCAGCTTGCCGGAATCGTAGAGGAAATAATCGAAGGGCTGGCCGGAATAGAGGCCCTTGAAGTGCTCTTCGGTGATCTGAAGCGTCTTGTAGACGCCCTCCTTGATCGCGACCGAAGGCACGACGATCACGAACTTGGTGAAGCCGTAGCGCCGGTTCAGCTCGAAAATGGTGCGCACATAGACGTATGTTTTGCCTGTGCCGGTCTCCATCTCGACTGTGAAGTCGCCGGAGGTGAGCGCCGTTGACGGCGCGAGGCCATTGCGAAGCTGGATGTCGTTCAGATTTCCGATGATCTCGTCATCGAGCAGCGTCAGGCGGTTGCCGATGCCGAGTTCGCTTTCAACCAGGCCTAGTTCGCCTTGCGCGCCCAGGAAGCCGCCAAGATCGAGGCTGCCTTGCCCGGTGCGTTCGGCCAGCGGGCGGCGCGTCACCGTGAATTCGGTGCGGTTGATCTCCTGGCCGCGGAACAAATCAGCGACGGACTCGATCGCCAGCTTCTGGTAGTCAAGATCGGGTTCGAAATGCAGTTTCATCGAACCCCTCCTACAGGCTGCGAACGTCGGTGATGCCGTTCTGACTGAGGATCGCCGCCATGTTGGTTTTGGCGACATCATCGGCGAAGCCCGAATCCTTGAACACGACGCGCGTGTCGACGGCAGGTGCAAGCGCCGTGCGCCACGTCACGATCCCCGAAGCTAGCGGCTCGACCACGTCCTTGCTCAACCCATCGGCAAGGCAGACGATCAGCGCACCCCCACCGATGGAATTCACGGACTTGCCGGCGATGCTCTTCGTCTCGATCGGCACGCAAAGATCGAGCCCGAGCTTCAACAGCAGCTCATAGAGCACGTCCTGCTCCTTGCGACCTTGGACGAGATGCTCAGCATTCTTCAGCAGGCTGCTTTCGAGATCGGCTGCGACCGGCTCCCAAGCGCGGATATTCGATGATGCAAGCTTGAAGACGCGGAACCCAAAATCACCCTTGAAGAGGGGATTTTCTTCATCGATCCGCGCTGCAGAACGTCGGAGCCTTTCTTTAGTTAGTTCGGCTATAGTGCGAGGCTTTCCCAACTTATCGCAGAAATCCGATGCAACCTTTTGTTCTCTGTTACTGGGGTCGAGAGGCTCGGGAAGTTGGACAAGGACGTATCGGCGCTTTACATTCTCCGCAGCATTTTGCTTCAAAAGGGCGTGTCCGGTCGTTCCCGACCCGGCAAAAAAATCCAGAACGATATCACCATCCGCGGCGACCTGCTCAATGAGACTCGCAATCAGCGCTGTCGGTTTTGGGAACGCAAAGAGGTCAACGCCGAACAGTGAGCGTATCTCCTGGGTCCCATCTGCTGTATGTACACCATCAATAATCGACCGGAATGCAATGAACTCCGATCGCATCTCGCTCCGAAATTTCTTCTCGCGAGGTCTTCCGTCATCATTCCTGGGAAACAGAACTTTTCCCTCGGATATCAGCTCCGCCATCTTATCTTTCGAATATCGCCATCCCGTGGAGGCATTCGGGGGGAACACCCTTCCAGTCAACGGATCGACGACGTCGTAGTGAAGGTTTGGTCGCTGATCTCTCGTAGCAAGGCCGAGCATGCTACGGCTCATCCAATCCCCACGCGGATCACCGTCTGGATTTCCGAATTTCGACTCATCGCGGCCCACACCCTTGAGCGAGAAGCCATCGTCCCGGGCATAGGCGACGATGTACTCATGGTCGGTTGATATGTTTGTGTTTGCGCGCGCATCAGTAAACTGACGAGCCTTCCACACAAATTGCGCAACGAAATTTTCCTCACCAAATATGTCATTCAATATAGCGCGGAGATTCGCGACTTCGCCGTCGTCGCACGAAACTAGAATTACACCAGCTGAATGGAGAAGGTTTCTTGCGAGCTTCAAACGCGGATAAATCATGTTCAGCCAGTCGGTGTGAAATCGGCCAGACGCTTCAGTATTCGACGAAATTTTTCGACCGCCTTCAACCTGCCCCGTAAGCTCAAGATAGTTCCTGACATTGTCGCTATAGTCATCAGGATAAACGAAATCCTTTCCCGTGTTATAGGGCGGATCGATGTATATAAGCTTCACCTTGCCGGCGTAGCTCTTCTGCAAGAGCTTAAGGACTTCGAGATTGTCGCCTTCGATCATAATGTTCTGGGTAGCGTTCCAATCGACGCTTTCGTCCGGGCATGGCAGTAGCGTGCCGGTGGACGGCGTCAGCGCGATCTGTCGCGCACGGCGTTTGCCATGCCAGTTCAGCCCGTATTTCTCGTCGCGCTCATCAACGACAGCACCCAGCAGCTCCCGGAGAATCCCGAGATCAATTCGCCCCTCCTTGAATGCCTCCGGGAAAAGGGACCTTAAGGACTCGACGTTGTCCGCTACAATGTCGGCACTTTTGGTGATTGAGCTCCTTGGGTCGAGCTTCTCGATATTGGCCATCGTCACGCCTTCCATTCGCAGATGTTCTTCTTGTCTTGGGAGCAGCTAAGGGTGGAAAAGTCCGTAGTGATATTCGAGCGCTGCCACACTTGGGTGAAGGGCGGCCTTGGCCGGCAGCACGGGATGCTTGCCGTCGAGAGCTTCATACATCGATCCCTCTAGAAGCTTCGAAACTCTAACGACTAACTTCGTGGGCTCGATGGCAACGAGGGCGAGGTCGAAAAGTGTATGAACATCCGCTCGAAGCAAGAGCCCATTAGAAACTGCGTTCGTCTTTATCCCCCGATATGGACTGATATGCGCAGCTTCCAGAACCCAGGGCGTCTTGCAGCATGTCAAGGCGCATTGTCCGCTGTACGCGGAGATCAATTTGCGGCGAAAAGTCTGTTGCCCCAACCGCCGGATCACCGAAGCGATTATGCGCTTACGACCGTCGGAAATATTCTTCGGATCGAATTCTTCTGCGACAGTCGCGTCCCTTTGTATCTCAAATTCATCCAGCCTACTTGTCTGTGGAACAAGTAGCGAATTGACAAACTCATGTGGCGCTATCGCAATTCCGATATTGTTGGAAAGAATCCCCTTTGGTCTGCGCGCAGGGCTCATCTTTCTCAAGCTGCTTTCAAGAGAAAACCGAGCGTGAAATGATTTTCCGCTCTTGAATACCAAGATGTAGGGCGGATCGCTGGCATCGTAAGTTGTGGGGAAACCGGCGGTCGATGCCCATGCGGGGTGGCGGTTGCTGTACTGATCACGGATTCGCCATTCACCACCTCTGCGCTTTGGATTTCCGCTAAAGGCTAGCTCTCCCACCTGTGTTCTTTCACGATCGGCGGCAGCTGAGATGGTTGCATCGGTCTTCCCCGAGGCACCTAGGAAGTTGTCGATGGGAAATTGGGCAGTGCGCACGCCAAGGGCTATGTGCATGGCTCCGCCTCCGCGGCCATACGGCGAAGCATTCCCGTTGATTGCCCTAAAATCTGTCGCACTAAGCCGCCGCCAAAGTACCGTGGAAGTCATGTTGCCCCTCAGATCCATTCTCGTATTCGGATGTCCACGCGTTCCGTTCTCAAAGTTTTTTCTGGTGGGCTGCGATCTCGGCCTCCAAGCGCTGGATCTCTAAGTTGAGATCGACGCGCCGGTTCAGCTGCTTCTCGCGGGTGGCCTTGGCTCGAAGACCGATGATCTCGCGCATCAGCCGGGATTGGGCTTCGAGGGCTTCGCGGCGGCGCTCGATCGTCACGGCGTCATCGCTCGCTGCAAAGGCGCCGCTCAGCCTGGCGGCGCTGAGCGCTTCGATTCGGACCAGCCAACCCTCATACAAGGTCCATAGGTTGCGGCGGGACTGCTTGGCAAGGGGTAGACTTTCGAGAAACGCCTGTTCGTTGGGATTCAACTGTTCTTTGCTAATTCCAGCAATCGAAACGACGCGCTCGATGACGACTTTACCTGCTTCATTTTGCGCATGGCGCTTGTGCGCCACCGATAGCGCGACACCCTGTTCGTCGGAGGTAACGAGAACCACTGGGTAGGGAATGGCGCGGTGGATCAATTCGATCAGACGCGCGGCCTTCGCATCAGGCCGAAAGGCACAGGCAACGACCGCGATCTCAAGGTATTCCCGCGTATCATCAGCGAAGCTCGGCACGCCGATGGTGGTTGGCTTGCAGGCGGCAAGCCATTGCAGCTCGTCGATCCCGTCCTGAATGGCACGCTTGTCGGAGGCGGTCGGCGCGCCCTGTTCCACGAGAAGCTTCTTCGGCACCCGCGCATCCACGCGGGCTTCGGGCGGCAAGCCCAAAGCCTCGACAACTGCGAGGATGCCGGCTTCCGTCGTCACGCCGCTGCACCCTCGGCGTCCGGAAGCACCACAAGAAACGCGACAACCTCGAAGTCGTTGATCCCGGCAAACTCGCCCTTCATGGCGTGGGTACCGCCTGGCGAAAAGAGGCTCGCGACTGCCCGCTCTTCCTTCTTGCCAACGACGGACGCGACAGCCCGGGCGAGCAGTTTCTGAAATGGCTCCATGTCCCTGCCGAAGCGCGTCGCCTTGTCGAACCGGATGCTAGCTTCCGCGTCGGGCAGATCGCGGCCGAGGCTGAGCTTCTTCAAAGCATCCAGCACCTGCTTCGCCTGTGTGTAGGGAAGCTTGATTTCGCCGTCCTCGCCAACATGCACGACGTAGTGCGGGCTCAAGGGATAGCCCGGCTCCGGCGATTTCAGCGCCGCGTCGCCAACCGCGCGAAGGCAGAAGATCACGCCTGGCTGAATGCCCGTGTCGACGCTCGGGGCAGTGCTTCGCGGGGCCGACGTGACCGCATAGGTCGCAAGCGGCAGCGCTTCGAGGCGCTCCTTATTCTCCCGCAGATAGCCGGAAAGATCGATGCGGAAATCGTTCAGCGTGAGGTCAGCAATCGAGACACCGCTCGACAGGTCTTCGAGGTCGATCACGGCGTCTTGCAGCTTCTGAAGTTGGGCGCGGCGGTATTCCAGATCGTTCATCTGGTTGCCGGCCTGAAACTCTATGACGTTCTCCTCGCCCGTCGCCGAAACGTCCAGCAGCACCATGCGACCGCTCACGCGGGATTCGAGATCGAGATACTCGTCCAGCTCCATGTTCGGCCAAAAGTTGACGAGCTGAATCTGCGTGTTCGGAGAACCGATCCGGTCGATGCGGCCAAACCGCTGGATGATCCGAACGGGGTTCCAGTGAATGTCGTAGTTGATCAGAAAGTCGCAATCCTGAAGGTTCTGGCCTTCCGAAATGCAGTCGGTGGCGATCAGCAAATCGATCTCGCCTTCGACCGCCATTTCCGCGGGCCGCTCCTTCGAGCGCGGCGAAAAAGCGCTGAGGATCGTGCTCATATCGCTGCGCATGCTCGGCATGGTGGTCTTGTTCGCGCCAGTGCCAGTGACCACCGCGGCGTTTAATCCCAACGTCCTTTTCGCCCAGGGCGCCAGCTCGCGGTAAAGATAATCCGCGGTATCGGCGAAGGCGGTGAAAAGAAGCAGCTTTCGATTACCGTCGTTGATCGGCTCGTGGGCTTTCTTGGCGATCACCTGCTTCAGTGCTTCCAGCTTTGCGTCCCGATCAGCCGTCACAGAGCGGGCCGCTGATAGAAGCGTCGCGAGGCGGTTACGGTCCTCGATGAGGTCCTGCCGCCAACGCACTCGGTCAACGTCCTGAAGCAGCACCTTCACCTTTCGCCCGACGAGCAGAGACTCGAACGCAGAGTCGTCAACGTCGATGTCGTCGATCGTCGCTTCTTCAACCGACTCATCGTGCGCGTCGATCTTCGAAAGTAGGCCCTCAACGTCGGCGAGCTGCCGCTTGATGGTGAGAGCGAATGAGGCAACCGAACTCTCCATGCGCTTCAGGATGTTCACCCGAAGAAGGTGGATCAGGCTTTCCTCGCGATCGACCTGCCGAAAGAAGCTCTCGCCGCCGCGGATTTTCGTGCTGTATTTTTCGTCGTAGGCCGCCTGCTTGTGCGGAAGCACGTAGCGCAAGGGCGCATAGGCGCCGAGCGTCAGCCGCCGGATCTCGTTGTTGATCTCGCGGATGGGCCGGAATTCGCCTGCCAGATCGACGTCCGCCTTGATATTGAAGGGCCGAAGCCGCTCGGGGAATTGCCCGGTCTCGGCCGTGCCGTAATAGCGCTGAACGTGCTTACGCGACCGCGCGATCGTCAACATGTCCAGAAGCTTGAAATAGTCGAAGCCCAGCATGTCCATCAACCGCGCAGGACGGCGTTCGGCCTCCGGCAAATCGAGCCAGCGGTTGAACTGCGCCTGGGCTTTCCTGATCGTCGCCTCGATGCTTGGAATACCGTGGCCGATCAGCGCTAGATCGTTGCCCTCGGTCATGAACGCGATCTGGTTCTTCAGGTCCGCCAGGCGACTGTTCACCGGCGTCGCGGATAGCATGAGCACCTTGGTTTTCACGCCGGCCTTGATCACCCGCTTCATCAGGTGGTCGTAGCGCGTGTCGCGGTCCTTGTGCGTCGCCTTGTTTCGGAAGTTGTGGGACTCGTCGATGACGACGAGATCGTAGTTTCCCCAGTTGACGTGGGAGAGGTCGATATCTCCCGACAATCCGCCATCGCGGGATAGATCGGTGTGGTTCAGGACATCGTAGTTGAGGCGATCCTCGGCCAGGACGTTCCGCCGGTCGTTGGCCTTGTAGAGCGTCCAGTTGTCCCTCAGCCGCTTCGGGCAAAGCACGAGAACCCGATCGTTGCGAAGCTCATAGTACTTGATGACCGCCAACGCCTCGAACGTCTTACCGAGGCCGACGCTATCGGCGATAATGCAGCCGCCGATGCGTTCTAGCTTATCGATGGCACCCACTACGCCATCGCGCTGGAACCGGAACAGCTTCTTCCAAACGATCGTGTTTCGTATGCCGGTCGCGGACTTGATGATCCGCTCTTCATCGAGCTCGTCGCCGAGATCCTTGAATAGCTGAAACAGTATCTGGAAATAGAGAAGCGACGGCGCGCGCTGGGTGCCTGCCTCTTCGAGCAAACCGACAAGTTTGTCCTTTGCCGTCGAGCCCGCCTTGATGCCATCCCAGTTCGCCCGGAACCAGTCGGCAAACGCAGCGGCTTCCTCGTCCTCGTCCGAAGCCTGAACCAGCCCGAGTTGACCGCCTGGCGTGATCCCGAGGCCTTCCGTGGTGAAGGAGCAAGTGCCGAGCAATGCCCGCCGCGTTCCCGTCCCCTGAACGACGATGAGCGACTGAGGTGGCGCCGAAAGAGCGCACCTGACCTCTGCACGCTTCTTGATCCAATCGGCAGCGAGCCGTGCAAGCCAACGGCCATGAAGCTGACCGCGAAAGGCGATATCGGCAGGGCCGCCGAAAAGCGCCTCCGCGAGTGCCGTTTCATCACCCAGCAGCAGGCGGCACTTCTCTGCCTTCTCAATGAGCTCCCGAACTTCCGCAAACGCGTGCACGGAAAAGCTCGGTGACATCAAATCAACGGACACGTCCTGGACAAGCCATTCGCGCAGTCGATCGACCACCCTTTCGTTGCCGCTATTCCGAATGAGCTTCATGCACACACACCCGATCAGGCCCGATCGAGCGAACACCTGCGCACAAGGCTAACTTAGGTGCCTCCCTCCCAGGCGAAAAGCAACTATAACGAAAACACGCTCCAGCACGAGCCCTTCTCGATAAAGTTTCCGCAGATCCCTGCGACGGCAGGCGGAACAACTTGGAAAACGGATCTTCAGGTAACCGGTGTTACGGGGGCACCTTCGGCGATCAGCCTGAGGGGCGATGGAGCCTTTGAGGGCTTCGACATATGACGATTTCAGAGCCTAAGTTTACATGATGGGCATGGTTGACGTGGAGAAATTCGTCGCCACGCGGCTCTCAGACCGGTGTTGGGCCATCGCGGTCGTGTTGCCGATACTTGGATAGCTATCCGGTTTCTGTGCCTGCCCATCAGGCCGCACGGCTTTCCAAGACGAGCGGCGGCGCCAACTCGTGTATGCGCGCATTGGGACAAACCCGCCTGGCGATATCACAAAGATGCTGGTGATGCGTCAGGTAGATCACCTGACCCACTTTCGCCATGTCGGCGAATAGCCGGAAGGCTTCCTCCGCACGGAAGTCGTCGAACGTCTCCATGATGTCGTCGGCGATGAAGGGAACGGGGGTGCGAGATTGGGCGAACTCGTGGTAGCCGGCCACTCTGAGCGCGAGATAGAGTTGGAAGCGCGTTCCCTTTGACATTTCCTGCGCCAGCTTGGAACTCCCATCAGCCCCGATGCCAATAAGCACTTCGGTGTCCTTGTCAGGCTGGGTCGCCAGACCGCGATAGGCGCCGCGGCTGATCACCTGAAAAGCCTCCGAGGCGCGAACCATCATCGAACTGCGATGCTTGTCGCGGTAGAGGCTCAAGGCTTGCTCGGCCGCGACGATGCCGGCCCTAAGGCGGAAGTAGCTGAACGCCTTATCCTCGATTTCCAGGAGGACCGTGCGCCGTTGCTCTTCAAGAACAGCCACGGCACTCTCGCCGTCGACGGCATCCACCTCGTCGGACGCTTTGCTGTATGCCGTAAACAGCTCCCGTACGCGCCGATCCTGATCCTCAAACCGGGCCCTAAGTTCTACCTGCTCGACCTCCAGCGCGGGCCGATCCGCGGCATCAAGCATCTGTTCGACATCGGCCATGTCCTGGATTGACAGCGCCTCTCGGATTTCGCGTTCGATGGTATCGGACCGGCGGCGCAAGTCTCTCCTCTGCTCGATCATGCGCAGCTTCTTCTCTACCTCCTGCAGCGAAGATACTCCGAACAGCTGCGTCATTTCAGATTTGCGGCGCTCGCAAATCGCGATTTCAGCCTCCAGGTCTCGGTTTTTGAGAATCTGATCCTCGCGCGCAAGGTGCTTGGATTCCCTTTCTGCCTTTTTCGCCCGAGCCTCTTCCACTCTCGCGGACATCAGCGCCCAGAGTCTCAGGGCACTCTCTGCTGATCGGTCCAATCCGAGTTCCGCAGCCATGACGGACAGTTCGCGCAAGAAGGCTGCCTGATCTTCCTCCATCTTGGCGATGCGATCTGCCAAGCCGGCTTGCCGTTGAGTGGCCGGGCCAAGCTCGGCAAGTCTGTCCAATACCTCCTTGGCGGTTGCGAGGCTGGGGATAGTTCCTCCTGCGCCGAGCCAACAGCTCTTGCAAACCTCAGCCCATGACGCGTCCCATTGCGCCTCGTCGGCAGTTGCCGTTTCAAGGGCTGACTGGCGGGAAGCCTGCTCCCTTTCGCAGCGTTCAAGTTGCTCCCTCAAGTTCTTGTGTTCGACTTCAAGATCAACGGCGAACTGGGCCCTGGCCAAAAGCGCTTCGTAGGAGTCAGAGTGATCCTGGGAAATGGCTGCCGCCGATAATGCCGCCGAGAGCCGGTTGCGCGCCGCCGAGCCGTCCGCTTCCGCCTGGCGTAAGTCACCTTCGGCCTCCCGGAGCAAGTCGGCTGTCGCGAGGACCATTTCGCGGCGTCCCAGCCATGCCTCAAGCCCACCTAGCTTGATCTCGCCAGAAACGGTCAGAGCCATTTTCCGAGCGGACTCCAGAATTTCGGCCCTGATAGCTTCGCGTTTCGACTTCGCCGCGTTCAGCAACTCCGCTGAGCGATCCAATTCCGCTTCCGCGACGGCGAGCCTCTGATAAGTTTGGTTCAGCTTCGCCAGGTCGCTCATCTGTCCCAGCCGTACGCTGGTGATCAGGTCGTCTTTCCGCAGCTCGGTCTCAAACGCCGCAGCGGTCGATTCATCGAGCGCGTCACGATGCGTAGCCCATGCCGCTTCACGCGCTGATCGCGACGTCGCTGCCTCAAGATCGTCCACGACGCCGGTGGAATTCTTCAATGCATCCAGTTCGGCTCGCAAACACCGCAGCTCACTCGTGAGGCGCCTGCTGTCATCGCTGTAGCGATCGATCTCGGCTTCCGCTTTAGACAGAGCTGATTTCCAGGACTCCAGCTCAGAAGGTGCCGGCACTCTCATTTGCCGTACCTGGTCAACGCTTTCACCCCACGGTCGGAGTTCCGACATCTGCTGCGCCAGTGTTTCTTTAAGATCCACACGGGAGCGTTCGGCGACGCGGCGACGGGCGGCATGATCGTTCTCTCGAAGAACCGAGAGCTCCCTCGCCAGCGCCGCAATGGCTTTGCCGTTAATGGAGGCAGCGGCTTCGCTCGACAGCTTGCTCCGCAACTCGATCAGACGGCGGTTCGCCTCTTCGGCTTCGCGCTTCGCGTTTTGAAGTGTCGCGTCGATACCGGAGCGGCGTTCAACGAGATCTCTGATGCTTCCAGAAATGCGACTTCCGAGCATCAGGCTGCTCGGCTCGTCTCCTTCAGGGCGTTCGAGAAGCCGCAGAATATTCGCAATTTCCCGGTCGACTTCCATCAATTGCAGGCGACGGTCCGGCAGATCCCTTTCAGCGGTGACATAACGGGCGTGCAGCTCGCCGATAGCGTCCATCCTTTGCCCCAAGGTGAGCGCGATGTCGTCAACGGGAATGGCATTGAGCCCTTTCTCAATCTCGGCGATGGACGCTTTCGCCGTCTCCCGCTTCACGGCAAGCTCGATGTCTTCCTGATGAATTCCCGGAAGTTGGTTTCCCCACAAAGGCGGCGCTTCGGGAACATCTTGCAACTCAGCGAGACTGTCGCGGATGTCCCGCAATTCCGCCAGTCGTGGCAGTGCGGTCAGCAGGTTCTTAATCTCGTCAAGCCGAAGCTGCGTCCGGGTTCGGTCAGCCATCGCTTCGTCATAGTGTGCCAGTGACCGCTCCTTGGTTTCCACCATCTGGCGGTAATGGGTGGCGAGCGTGTCAATCTGCTCTTTTCGCTCCTTCAGATCGGAAAGCCGACTTTTCAAGTCGCCGATTTCACTGCTTCGGGCACGGAGTTTGAAAAGGCCGTCGGCCTGCGAACGCAATACAACAAGTGTCTGACTTAGTGCGGCCAAACCTGTGCTTGCCGAAAACAGAAGCTGTCCGAGATCACCCTTGCTGGCCAGGATGCTCTTCCCGCCTTCCTCAAGGGTGTCATCGTCGAGGGAAAACATCGCGCAATAGACGTCCCGCTCAACCCCACCAAGCTCGCCGAGTATCAAATGCTCGCCGATCGGCTGATCGCCCGGACCGAGCAGACTGCTTTGGGGCTTCTTGATCCGGACTAGCTCACGGGCAACACCACCGATGTCCAATGCGGCCCCGATGCGCATCGTTGAGTAAGGATGGAGGAAATCATAGCGGCTGCGGGACTCGATGCCGAAGAGAAGGTCGAGGAATGCAGATAGGGCGGTCGATTTGCCCGCCTCGTTCGGACCGTAGATGATATGTAGATCTGGACGGCCCGGCTCCACAGGCCCGAAGTCGATGTGCTTATCTGTGAATTTGCCGTAGCGGGTAAGGTCAAGCCGGTTGATGCGCATCATGCTACCTCATCCTGCTTCCGACGATGGAGCCGTGCGAGCACATCTTCGACCCCCTCCTGCGCGAGCAGGCGCAACGTCGCCCGAAACTCCTCCTGATCAGCACCGAAAGTACCTCTGCTTTCAGGTGGCAGATGACCACGAAGCTCCTCCCCAATATCGATGAGCGCCGCATGGTAAGCTTCCGAACCGATGATCTCGCTTCCGACAAGCTCTCGAAGTTCGACGAGTGGATCTCCGTTGGTCCCATCCCCAGAAACGAGGTCGGTGCACTGGATCTCCACTTTCTCGATCCAGGTCCGGCCAATGACAGATGCCCTGTGCTCGGCTTCGGTCTTGATGAGGTCGACGTCGTTACGGAGCTGCCATGCGAGCGGCGTTCGTCCGGTGAAGGAAAGCCGGACCACAAGGTGATCGGAATTTGCAGCTTCCCGCGCTGCCCCCAGGTTGCCCGCTACCGTGGTCACCATGTGACGCCAATCTGCGATGCCGTCGAGGTCGATCACGACGCGCTCGAATTGGGCGATGCTGGTGAACCTTTCCTCAATGTGGACGTTTCGGTCATCAGCGATCGTAACAAGACTCACCGATTTCGGACCAGATTCGTTGATGTCGCGCCCCTGGGGCATGCCAGGCATCACGATCGTGCAGCGTCCGTTACTGATTGATCGCTTGTGAATGTGGCCGAGCGCCCAATAGTCGAACTCTGTCGCCTCCAGATCCGAGACGTCGCAGGGTGCGTAGGGATCGTGCCCCCTCGTTCCTGCGAGGCTGGTGTGCAGAAGACCGATGTTAACAGCGCCCTCGATCCGTGGTTTGTACTTTCCCGCCAGATTTTCGGGACACTGGGCCTGCGCAAAGCTAAGCCCGTGAATAACCACAGGGGTCGCTTGATCCAATTCGAGCGAGATAGCCTCCGGGCGCCCACCGTAGACTTTTACGGTTTCCGGGTACGTTAGTTCTCTGGTGATCTTCGACAACGCATCGTGGTTGCCTCGGATGATGAACACCCGCACTCCGGCTTGGTCCAGTCGGCGGATTTGCTCGGAAAGGAACCGCGCAGTTTTCATGGAGGTCTGATCGCCATCGTAGAGATCACCCGCGAGAAGAAGCGCGTTGACCTGCTCGGATAGGCAGAGATCGACGATATTGACAAAAGCACGCCGCGTCGCGTTGCCAATCAGTTCGCCTAGTTCCGGGTTGCGCAGCGCCAGCGACCGAAGAGGCGAATCCAGGTGAACGTCCGCCGTATGAACAAATCGAAAAGCCATGCCCTCACCTTTTGCCTTCGCGTGAGAAGGCTTTGATTCCCCGAAACAGATACTGGGCTGCGCTTAGGTGTCTGCCTAGGCTGCCAATCCCTCGGGATTTCAGGTTTCCACAGGCTAATGCCAGAATCTGTCACCAGGCGGGGATCGTGTAGTTCCCGCGGTTCAAAGCTGTTTAGGAAATTGCATTCTATGGAAGCGAGGGAAAGTCAGAGCGCTGGTGCGTCTCGACCATTCTGCGAAGGGCCTCCGGCGCCACGACCTCAACCTTGTCTCCCCACATATAGAGGTGCCAGCACATCTCCATATGACCGGACGCCCAGAAACGCACGATCAGTGAACCGTCGGATTGATCCTCCAGGATCTGAGCCGGATGGAACAGGAAAGTTCGTGCATGCAGCGCTGCGTCAGGCTTGAACTTCCAGATGACTTCGCCAAACTCACTGTCGTTCTGAAAAGCTCCGAACGCCTTGCGCGCATGCGCATGAATGTCGAAGCCTGGATCACGTTCGAAGACCTCGCCGGTGAGTTCCGCGTGTTCGATCTTCTCAGCCACGAAGTGCCTGAGTGGACCCGCGCGATCAGTTGTTGGCCTGGCCACCAGATAGCGTCGGATTCCGATCAACACTCCATAAGGTTCGACCACCCGCTCGGTGGATGTAGCTGACCCGCGGGACTGGTAGACGATCTTCAACCGCTGCGACCCCTTGAGCGCCGTTGCTATGGTCGAACCCACGTGTGGCGCCAGCCTTGTCGTAGGCCCCGGGCGGGCTGCGAGACCCTGCGCCTCAAGCAATGCTTCGTGGTCAGTTTCCAGACGTGCGATCCGATTGCCCGGCACCAGCGCCAGTATTTTTTCTCGCAAAGAACGGAGGTGCTCGGCCTCCAGACCTTGAGCATTCCGTTCCAGTGTCTCAATCGAGAGATCCAGCGCCGCCAGTTCATCGGGAGTGAGCGTGAGCAGATCGCGCAGAGCTCCCGTCTGTAACCGCCAACGTTTACGCCCATCGTCTTCGAAGCTGGGTTCGGTATCGGGAAATTGAACTTCGAGCGTATGCAGCATCCGCTGCGCGGTGCGTTTGGATACGCGAAACCGCTCCCCGACGTCGTCAACTGTCACGCCCATTCTTCGGACTGCAACATACGTTGCAAGCTCAATCAGCTGCTGCGCCTTCTCAAATGACATCGATCTTCACCAATCCGGGTGACAGCTATTGTCACGATCAGTGCTTACGGTTCTACTATGTTTTGGGTGGGGGAGTGAAATGAAACTGGAAGGCTCGGAGATTTTGCTTTCCGCATCGGACCTGATGCGGTTCATGGGCTGTATTCATGCGACCGCGATGGATCTCAGATACGCAAAGGGGGAACCTCTTTTCCCCGCCGAGGACACGGAGGATGCCAAGATCCTCCAGAAGCAGGGCGACGCCCACGAAGCGAAGTTTCTTGCCAAGCTGCGTGCAGAAGGCCATCGCGTTATCGAGTTCGGCCGCGACCGGGATTTGCCAGCCGCTGCCAAGGAAACGCGTGCGGCGCTGTTTGCCGGCGCGGATGTCCTCTTCCAGGGCGCGTTTTTCGGGCCGCCCTGGGGCGGGTGGTCCGATTTTCTCATCAAGGTCGATAAGCCCTCGTTGCTGGGCGCCTATTCCTATAAGGTCATTGATACCAAGCTGAAACGGAAGCCGGACCCGAAACACATTCTGCAGCTTGTGCTGTATTCGGATCTTTTAGCTAAGGCTCAGGGTCTTCAACCGGAATATGCCCACATTGAGCTGCGGAACGGTGAGCGTTTCTCCTTCAGGCTATTGGACTATGCGGCATATGCTCGCCATGCACGATCCCGGCTGGAACGCTTTGTAGCCGATCCGCCCGCGACCTCTCCCGATCCGGTGAAGATGTGCGACCTGTGCCGCTGGCGCGAGGTTTGCCAGACGCATTGGGAGGAGTCGGACAGCCTTTCCCTTGTAGCTGGCATCTCCAGGAGCCAGCGGAGCAAGCTGTTGCAGCTGGCGTGACGACAATGGCTGCCCTTGGGCAGCACAATGAAGGAGTCCCGAAGCTAGCGGAGACGACGCTGAGCAGGTTGCGAACCCAGGCTCGTCTGCAGACAGCGCGGCGGGCCGGAGGGCGGCCTTCGTTCGAACTTAAGCCGTTCGACCCTAGCCGGGGCCTGGCTCTGCTTCCGAAGCCCGATGCAGGAGACCTGTTCTATGACATCGAAGGCGATCCCTTCTACGAGGACGGGCTGGAATATCTCCATGGGGTCTGGTTCGGCAGTAGAGGCAGTGGAGAATTTCGAGATTTCTGGGCGCACAATCGCACGGAAGAGAAAGAGGCGCTGCGGCAGCTGATGGTCTTCTTCGAGGACCGTCTGAAGCGGTTCCCGAGAGCACACATCTGTCACTACGCCGCGTATGAGGTTTCGGCCCTGCGCCAGCTCACCAGCAGTCATGGCGTAGGCGAGGCGCTGCTGGATCAGATGCTCAGGGAGAACAGGTTCGTCGATCTCTACAGCGTGGTCTCGGCAGGTCTGATTGCGTCGGAACCGCGCTACTCGCTCAAGAATCTGGAAGTCTTCTACATGGAAGCACGCACCGGGGAGGTGAAGACTGCCGGTGGCAGCGTAGTCGCCTATGAAAAATGGCGCGAGACGGGCGACCAAAGCATTCTCGATGAAATCCGCCACTACAACCGGGTTGACTGCATCTCCACGCAGCTGCTCCGCGACTGGTTAATAGCCGAGGTGCGTCCCCCAAACATGGAATGGCGGGATCGGGGAGGGGCGGACGAAGGCGCCGGCTGTAATCTTGAGAGAGCTGCTGCCGAGCAAGCGGCCGCGGACGAACTGCGGGAAAGGCTGCGGCCAGTTCGTGCGCAACTAGGGGATCGGCTGGCCGACCTGCTGTTTGATCTGAGCTACTTCCACCCGCGAGAAAGGAAGCCGGCCTGGTGGTCGATCTTTGACAAGATAGGGAGGGAGGCGGATGAACTGGTGGATGATCTCGACTGCCTCGGCGGGCTGGAAGCTGTCTCGGCAAGGTCTGTAGCCGGCAGGTACTGGCAGCGCACCTATGAGTTTCCGGCACAGGAGACGACGACCGACGTGGGAGATTGCCATATCGAGGTGGACGGCCTGCCGTCTTCCGCGAAGCTGATCGAGATCGATCGAACTAGCAATCGCGCGGTCGTGCAGTTTTCAATGAACCGCTACGATGACGCACCCGAATCGACGTGCCTGGTTCCTGCAGGACCGCTGGATACCCGGACCATCGAAGGCGCCATTCAACGCGCGGTGGCCTCAATCGTTCGGGACGATCGGCAGTTCCCGGCAATCCTGGATTTCTTGCAGCGTTGCAGACCTCGCTTTCTGAGCCATGGTAGACAGTCGAACATCATCGATCCGTCTTCAGATGTCGTTCCGGAAATCATCACTGCGGTCGGTGACCTCGATCGCAGTACAGTGGCCGTCCAGGGACCACCTGGCACTGGAAAGACTTACGTCAGTTCCTGCGCTATCCTGGATTTGGCCAAGCGAGGGAAGCGGATTGCAGTAGCCTCCAACAGCCACAAGGCCATCGACAATCTGCTGTGTGCGGTGGTCGATAGAGCCAACGAAGCCGGCACATCGGTCGCCATAGCAAAGAAGGGGGGAGACGGCTTCGACGATCCGTATGGCTCAATATACGTCACGTCCAAAAATGAAGACAGTCAGTTGATCAAGGCCTCAGTGGTGGGCGGGACGGCTTGGCTGCTGTCGAGGCCAGAATTCCAACAGGCTTTCGACTATCTGTTTGTCGACGAGGCTGGCCAGGTTTCGGTGGCGAACATCGTTGCCATGGGCACCTGTGCCAAAAACATCGTGCTGGTTGGCGATCCTATGCAGTTGCCTCAGCCGATTCAGGGTGCGCATCCTGGAGAAAGTGGGCTGCCGTCGCTCGAGTATCTGCTCGCCGGGCATAACACTGTTCCGGCCGACATGGGCATTTTCTTGCCAATATCACGCCGGATGCATCCCGGTGTGTGCCGGTTCATCTCCGACATCATTTATGAGAGCCGGCTCGCCTCAGATGAAGGCGCCGCCAGACAAGCGATCATCTCAGATGCCAATCGATCCTCAGGTGTTCACTTTGTGGAAGTTCAGCACACCGGTAACAGACAGGTCGCTGTCGAGGAAATCGATGCTATCCGCCGCGAAATGGATCGCCTCATTGGAGTCAGGTTCCGCGATCGTGATGGCAAGGAAAGAAGCCTGACGCGTCAAGACATCCTGATCGTTGCGCCCTACAACGCGCAGGTGAACGCCCTGAGAAGTTCGCTTCCTCCTGGTTCCCGGATCGGAACCGTCGACAAGTTCCAAGGGCGGGAAGCTCCTGTCTGCATGGTATCCATGACCACTTCGTCGGCGGATGAAATCCCGCGCGGAGTCGATTTCCTCTTCAGCCTCAATCGGATCAACGTCGCGGTATCGCGGGCCCAGGTGCTTGCCATGGTCTTTGCGAACCCACGGCTCCTGGAGGTCCACTGCAACAACGTTCACGAGATGCGGCTCGTAAGCATGCTTTGCGCCCTGCGGGAATACAGCGGGAGTCAGATGGATTCAGGCCCCCCAGTTACACGCTGCGGCGACACACGCGATTTTGTTCCAGATTTGGTGTTGTCACATTGATTTTGATTGAGCGGTAAGGAAATGGTCAACGTGATGTGCAACCGCAGGCGAGCTTAGATCCGAACCCGTCCTTGGCCGAGCAGGTTGAAATCCTCGCCGCCTGACCCCAGCCCACCTAATCTCCCTGCGTCCCAATCAACCGTTGCAACAGAGCCGATCACTGTGTCCTGAATCTAACATTGGCTCCACAATCCTTGTCTTTGCAGGGAGCTTTTGGCTCTCACCGCTTTGGACGGCTTGAGGAAAACGATTGTAAATCAGCTACCTAGCTGGACGTGTTCTGAGTCGGCACGTCCCTTGCGTGGAGAACAGCATATACATCAAATGCCAATTTGAGGGAGCCCAGAGTGTCGCGTCAAATGAAGTTTGTAGCGTTTCTCATGGCGGGGCCAACTTGCCATCATCATGCGATGTGGCGCCATCCTCAAACAGAGAACAGGTTTCTCGACCCGGCGTTCTGGGAGACGCTGGCGCGAACGCTCGAGGCCGGGAGATTTGACGGGTTCTTCTTCGCCGATGTTCTGAGTTTTTATAACGAAACTATTATGGCGCGGGGCGGGCAGATGTCGCTGCTTGATCCTGTCCCGCTTGTCGCGATGATGGCGCGGGCGACGTCACGCATTGGACTCGGTGTGACGATATCGACGAGTTTCCAAGAGCCCTATGCGATAGCACGCGTGCTTTCCTCGCTCGATGCGCTGAGCGCAGGCCGCATCGCTTGGAACATCGTAACTTCCGCAATCGACCAGGAGGCGCAGTTTTTTGGCGAGGAGGCGCTCCTGCCGCGCAGTGAACGTTACGACCGCGCCGAGGAGGTCCTGAAAGTGTGTCTCGACTTGTGGACGGGGTGGGCCGACGGCGCACTCGTCTGCGACAAGAAAAGCGGCCACTTCATTGATGAGGCGAAGATGCGCCGCACCGAGATTGCCGGGCAACACGTCGGGGCAAGGGGCGTGTTCACGGTCCCGCCCAGCCCTCAGCGGCATCCGGTCATCATGCAGGCCGGATCGTCACCGCGCGGCCGCGATTTCGCCGCCAGCTACGCCGAGCTTGTCTTTACGCTTCAGCACTCGTTGCCGGACATGCAGAAATTCTATGTCGAGATGAAGGGCCGCGTCGACAAAGCAGGGCGGAATCCGGACGATTGCGCCATCCTCGTCTCCGTGGACCCGATCCTCGGCGAAACAGAATCGATTGCCCGCGAGAAGCAGGCTTACATCAATGACTTGGTCGACCCTCGCCTCGCCATCCCTTTCATGTCGGCCCATACCGGGCTCGATCTGTCGCAATACCCGATAGACAAGCCAATTAGCGACATTCCCTCAGAAGCCGGTTCTCGCGGCTCCTTTGATATCATTCTTCAAGGCACAAAGGCCAGTAACCTCACGCTCGGCGAAGCGGCCAAACATTTTGCCATAAGCGAACTTTGCCCTCAAGTCGTCGGCACGCCCGAGAGCGTGGCCGACGAGCTTCAGGGATTCTTCGAAAATAAGGGCTGCGATGGCTTCATCGTGACGCCGACGGAAATGCCAGGCTCCTTCGAGGCTTTCACGCGATCGGTCGTTCCGATCCTCCAGAAGCGCGGTTTATTCCGCAAGGAGTATCCGGGCTCGACTCTGAGGGAAACGATCAAAGCGTAAGCGATGAGGCATTTTTCTTTCACCTCCAAGCAAGGATCGCAGATGAGTTCGAATACCCTTTCGCATCTCCGCTTGTTGCAGCCACTCTTCTTGCCTGCGCGAGGCTCCGCGGCTGGCTGGCCGGTACGGTGATCTGCGGTGCTGTCACATTGATAGTCATCGGCCGATGGTTTGGTCCGGCGCAGAGGGTTGGCCGGATGTATTTTGACGTTAGCCGATTTCGTTTCTGCTACGGCGGGGGGCAATCGATGAGATGGTGATCGTCTGGCGTTAGGACAGCGGAGTTTTGCTCCACAAGCCCCGGTTCGAACCCAAGTCCCTCAACCAGTTCAGAACATCTCTAATTTAATTGCCGGCTCCTTGGAAGTTCCATAGCGAAAGCGGTTGCCGCTGACCTCGACACTTTGGCGATGCGGAGGGCCTAGACCTAGGAGTGGACGACGAGTGAGACGTTCTCAGCCCGCAAGATTGCGCTTGCGCGAAGGAGAAAATATGCAGCACATACTAACGCGCATTGCCGCCAAGATAAAGCAAGCCGATATTGATCGGCAGTCTTCCGGACGATCCTGTAGTGAACATACGTTTGATCCTGACATTTATAGCGAGATAGTTCCGCGTCTTCCAGAAGACGACGTCTATGATGACGTCTATCGGTTTATCGGCCACCCTGATGCAATGTTTCCAGATGGGGGCGGTCTAACAGAAAAGATCACCAAATGGCAGAAACCGGTGGATCGCTTGCTCTGGAGCGACATGCGTCACACCGACCATAACACGCACATAACGGCGAAGGATATTCCAACGGTCCTGGACGAATTTGGAGATTCCCTAAAGGTACTGTCACTTGACTGTTTCGATACGTTGCTATGGCGCAAGACAGCGACACCGGGAGACGTTTTTGCAGTGCTGGCCGATACTCCAATCGCGCGAAGGTTAGGGGTAACTCCTCACCAACGAATTAGCGCTGCGGCGCGTGCCCGTCGAGCGAAGTCTTTAGAGAACGGATCCAGGGAAATCGATATCGGTGACATCTATCGGTCTTTTACATCGCTCTCCAGTGAGGAACGGGAGCTATTGGCCGAGGCAGAAATCCGAACCGAAATGAGTGTTTGCTTTGCATTCTCGCCGTACGTAGAATTGATCAGGCTGGCGCACACCCGTGGTATAAAAATTATCGTCGTGAGCGATACGTATTTGCGCGAAGACGAGTTAAGGCGTCTTTTGGCTCGGCATTTGCCTGCGGACGTTATGCAGTCAATCAGCACGATTTACTGCTCTGTCGATTATGGGACGTCGAAGAGCGAGGCTCTTTTTCAGGTTATAATCGAAGAGTGCGGGGTGCCTGCATCGCAACTACTTCACATCGGAGACAATGACGTAGCCGATGCGCAAGCGCCGCGGAAACTGGGCGTACGGGCGCTGCATTTCCTGCCGTTTGATCGTGAGGTCGCGGATTTCTTGCGCCTACAGCACGCAGCATCCTCGTTGATTGTACTCGACCAGGCAGCACCTGAAGCAGTGATTCTGCCATGCTGGAGTCCGTTTCGCCCAGTTTTTTCTGCAGCAAACCTACGTCCGTACACGCCCGAGACATTGATAGGATACATGTCGTTTGGCCCGGCGCTATACGCCTATGCCCGTTTTCTGATGGACGAGGTGGAGGCACTACAACGGCAGGGTAAGCGAGTAAAAGTCTTCTTTCTGCTGCGTGATGCTTATCTTCTTTCAGCCGCGTGCAAAGCCTATGCGCGCAAGCCCGTGGGCAAGCTGGCACGAATCCGCAAATTCCATGCTATAGCCGCCTCTTTCAAAAACCGCGCCGATATCGATTATTACATCAGCGGGATCGAGCCCGAATGCGACACTCTTCATGCCATTGCAAAACAGCTTTTGCTTCCGCCTGAAGTGACGGAATTGCTAATACGAGTCGCCCATCAATCTGGAGAGCCAAAAACGACGTTCCATCAGTTGCTGCACGACGAGGATGTGTTGGAGTTGATCCTAAAGAACTCTTCTGCTTTGCGCGCCCGTTTGATGCGCTATATATCGAAGGAATTGGAGGTGGAGGAGGGAGATACCATTGTATTTGCAGACATCGGCTTTAACGGCAGAACGCAGGAATATCTGTCTCGCACATTCAAAGAAGACTTTAACATAGACATACTCGGCCGCTATGTGTTTGCTTCCGACGAGCCTCACCGAGCGGCGAACAGCAAAGCACTGATTACGTCGACATGGGATAATTCTACCATAGTTGAGCAATGCTGTACTGTAAAGGAAGGACCGGTAGTGGACTATGATTTTGACGGAGAACCAGTTATTGCGGACATCATCCTTAGTGAGAAGCAGTATGAGAAGGTTGCCAATGTTCAAGGTGAGTGCTTGCGGTTCATCGATGATGCGAGGACGTTTTTTGCAAAATCTAGTATGACGCACGACTATTCTATTTTGCAGCGGGCCGCCCACGCAGCTCTATTCCGCAATGCCTACATGCCTGTTGAAGCGGAGTTGGAATATTTCAAGGAATTCCAGCACGACAAGTTTATGGGACCAGATCGCAAGAAGACGATCTATCATTTAGAAAGTGCTTGGAAGAATGTGAGGTGCCTGCCCTCACCCTATCGGCTGGGCGCATATGAAACGCGCGGCTTAGGGCTTGACTTCACATTCAGCGGTCTGGTGCAAAGAAGATTTCAACTTGATCTAGGCCCAGTCGATATGAATGTGCGGTTTTCACCTCTGAAAGTCTCGATAGGGAGCATACATGAGTCCAAAGTCTTGTTGCTTCGAGCACACCATCTGCATGATGGATTTTTCTCCATTGTGCTGCCATATCGAAGCGGCACCAGTGTGAAAATGCTCTTTGGAGAGCACTACGAATGGTTGCAAATCGCAAATATCCAACTTTTTAATAATGCAAGAAGCGTCTGTAGGAATGTATCGAGTTCTCTCGAGCTGGAAGAAATCGACCGAGAGGGAGAGATTTACCGGTGCCTATCACAAGCAAGTGTCGCGACAATACGTCCCACTGATTTTCAACAGTTCAAAACGCCTCATTACTATCATGTGATCTTTCGCCCGTTGATTTCGAGGCATCTGACCCACCGAGGAGGCCAGGCGTCGCAATAAAGGAGGAAGATGCATGCCGATCGCGCAACGCTGATTGACTGGCTCCGATGGGATTCGGAGGATAGCGAGTGCGCCGGCGGGGACGATTGAACTGGCGGACTGTTCAGAGCCTATGAGGAGTGGTTAGCGACCGGCGCGGCGGTTGTCCCGTTGTTTGAAATGTGGCTGCGTGAGCCCGATACCGCGCTTTTCAGGCAGGCCGTGCACTCACGGCTTCCTACGCGGCCATGGCTTGGCGTCGATGGATTCGAATTTGTGCTGCGGAGCGGTTGGTCTGGGATGGGACGAAGAGATTTCGGACGGCGGAGAAGATCGACACGAAATGCTGCAATGAGCCGACCTACCAGAAACCTGTCGCGTTCGTTCCCGTTTTCGGATCGGTACGGTTCAAGCCTTTATGCGGGCGGTGCTCCACGTTCGGCATGAGCTGGCTGCGTGTTCAGTAAGTCCCGGACACCTTTTTGGGTAAGTCCCGGACCATTGGACTGCACCCCCAGCTTGAGACAAGGACGGACAGTTTCGGTTACCATAAGAGAGAGGGCCCCGGGATCGAAGGCATGGTCCGCAGTCGCTGGATCTATCGCAAGCTGATAAACTTCCGCCGCGGCATCGAGGCTGGAATCTCGTGCCCCAGACGCATGTTACCTGGCGCGGTCTCGACCGCTTCAAGGCCTATGTCTGTTTCAATAGTAATTTTGGATCATGTCAATGTGGATTCCAGACCTGTCTAATTCAGTCGGCCCGCGATACAAGGCAATCATCGCCGCGGTTGAGCGAGCCATTTCTTCGAGATCCCTACAGCCGGGCGATCGTTTGCCGACGCACCGCGAACTCGCAGAAAGGCTCGGTGTCAGCGTACAGACCGTAGCTCGCGCTTACGCCGAGGCGGAACGCAAGGGACTACTCTCGGGCGAAGTTGGTCGAGGAACGTTTGTTCAGTATTTCAGGCCGGAACAGCGTGCGCGGTATTTCGCCGATAGCCAAGAGCCGAACGTACGGGACTTCTCAAACATCATGCCGGTGCTCTCCGAAATCCATATTGAGGTACTCAGGGAGGCGATGGTCGCGTCAGCCAAAGACGGCG
Source organism: Mesorhizobium sp. M0051 (assembly GCF_040323235.1). Lineage (NCBI taxonomy): Bacteria > Pseudomonadati > Pseudomonadota > Alphaproteobacteria > Hyphomicrobiales > Phyllobacteriaceae > Mesorhizobium > Mesorhizobium sp. M0051. Next base: position 21,851 of record NZ_JAMYUT010000018.1, on the reverse strand, counting down.
CCATCCAGCGCATGCTTGAGTGTCGGCCAACCCAGGGCATAGTGCAGCATCGCGAAGCTGGCGTCGGCTGGCTTGAGCGCAATGGGGTGCAGGCGAGTGCCGACAGCGTGATCGTAACGAACGGCGTGGCTCACGGGATCTGGACAGCAATGGCGAGCATAACCGAGCCTGGTGATGTGGTCGCCACCGAGGCGCTTGTGGACACGTCTATTACCATTAATGCCTCAATCCTGAAGATCAGGCTCCGCGGCCTAGCTATTGATCAGAACGGTATTATTCCCGAATCCTTTGAAGAGGCCTGTGCGCACGAAAACATCAAGGTTTTGTGCATTACGCCCTGCTACAGTGCTCCCACGGTCTCCCTCATGGATGAAGCGCGTCGCGAGCGGATTGCCGAAATTGCGCGGCGGCATGATGTAGCGATCATCGAGGACGATGTCTTCGGTCCTCTAATACCCAAGCGCCCGAAACCCATGTGGTGCTTCGCTCCCGAACGCACATACTACGCGACGAGCTTTACGAAGTGCGTGATGCCTTCTTTACGGACAGGATTTCTTGCAGGCCCGATTCCGGCAATACCTCGTCTAATTTCACGCGTTCGCGCCACCGGATGGTGTGCAAACATCTGGACCGCTGACGTTGCTGCTCGCTGGCTGCAGGACGGGACAATTGATCGGCTGATCGAATGGCAACGACAGAAACTCAAGACAAGATATGAGATCCTGAACCACATACTCGGGGCATTTAGCTATGAAGCGGAGCCATACGCGATGCATGCTTGGCTGACTCTGCCTGAACACTGGCGGTCCAGCCATTTTGTGGATCATGCGCGATCTCTGGGGCTCCTTGTCAGCCCCCCCGATCCATTCATCATCGGACGAGCAGTCGAACCCCACGCAGTACGGTTGGCACTTGGCGACACCAATAGAAATGACCAGGACTTCAAAGAGGGGCTTGAACGAATTGCGGCCCTCCTGCAAGAACATCCCGATCCAATGAGCATTTCGTACTGATCCAGACAGCTCTATCGCGCAAGGCAATCGTGGGCACACTGGAGAAGGCGTCGTTGGAAAATCGAGGCGCTAGGCTGGACGACCGTAAGAGATGGCCCGGGTGGCCTTCCTCGTCACTTGGCGACCGATTCCTGTCGATGAGCAGGATTGATCCGGTATCGCCGTCATTTTTCGAGAACGGGATGGCGGGCGACCAATGGGCCCTCATCCAAGATGCGGATCCGATCGGCAAGCTGGTGAACCTCAACAACCCGTCGAGTGCGAACGGGAACGATGTAATAGTTGCCGCCGATCGAGACGAGACCGTCATGGCTGACGCGGCGCTCCAGCTTGAGCAGCGCGTCGAAGGGAACTGCCGGAAGGGATTGAAGTTCCAGCTGCTTTGCCGCAAAGGCCTCGCTCGTGACGCGCTGCGTGGTGCCGTGCAGGTGGGCATTGGCGACGGTTGTCGAGCCAATCTTGCAACTGATCGTTCAGATCGTTGAGGTTGCGGAAGGAGCGGGCCAGGAAGAAGTCCTCATGGATATGGCGTCGCTCGACCTTGCCCTTGGTTTTGGAGCGATAGGCGCAGCAGCGTCACAGCGTCTGCAGGTCCTGGTGGTATGACGTAGCGGGCGAAGATGTGGCGCGAGTGGCCAAGCACCAACGAGAACAGCCAGCCGATGCGTATCGCCGGGCTAGGTGGGTGAACTCGATGGTGAACCGCGAAGTCGACCCGCGCCTGATATCCGGCCGGCATCTCGAACCGCACCTCGAAGGGGCGTACCTGATCCTGCGTGTTCTCGGTGGATATCAACATCCTGCGGTCGGATCGCGGCGACGAAGCGCTTCACGGGCGGTATAGGCGCCTTCATAACCGCGTTCGCGAATCTCGCGCGTCAAGCGAACGGCGGTGAGTTCGGAGAGGCGACGACGCGTTCACTCATTTAGTCGACAAAGGGCGCAATCTTGTTGTCGGAGCGGCGAGCCTACTCCGTCGTCAACGCCGATCGCAAGATGATCCGCGACCAATCCCGTTGTTAAACCACGTCGCCATTCCTGAGAAAACGCCGGGCAACCGACACCTATTGTCGTGTCTGTCCAATCCGCGACACACTGTTTTCTCCCTGGGTGCCTCCTGCACTCCGGGGCAAGTCATTGAACAAAACTCGGAAAATATTTCTACGGCTTCCTCGGCGCAATTGGCATGGCTTTTGAAGTCCTCTTCGTGAAACGCGACGCGAGGCGGCACTGGTCTTCGCAAGGATGATTCGAATGGTCAGTGATAGCCAGAGCTTCTCGTTGCTGCCCAACGTCCAGTGGCCGCGAGTGACATTCCGAAGACCGACGGAATTTCATGCAGCCGATGTATGGGAGCTCATCGCGAAGTGCCCGCAACTAGACCGCAACTCGATGTATTGCGATCTGCTGCTTTGCAGTGATTTCGCCGACACCTGCGTGCTCGCTGAGCGTGCCGGGGCGGTGGTTGGCTGGTTGTCGGCCTACCGGCGGCCGAGCGACCCATCCACGCTGTTCGTGTGGCAGATTGCTGTGCATCCTGAGGTACGCAACACAGGGCTCGGTAAGGGACTGATCGTGTCAGCCCTGAACAGACCATCTTGCGACGGCGTGACGCACATTAGCGCCACGGTGACGCTCAGCAACCCGACCTCCGGATTGTTTTTCGCCGCCGTGGCTCGGGACCTAGCCGCACCTATCCGGCAAGCTCTCCGGTTCGATCGCCAAGCCCATTTTAAGGGGCGGCACGATAGCGAGTACACGATAGCAATTGGCCCTATCGAACGCTCCCTTAGCCCCGCAACCATTCCCGTGAGTCTGCCAAGTCAATATTCAAATATGGAAGCAACGATGATTGTCCAAAGTGCACCAGATCGCGAGGAGGAATTCGCGATCTTCAACCATCTTGAGTCTGAAGTGCGCAGCTACGCCCGAAGCTTTCCCGTCGTTTTCGCGAAGGCAAAAGGGACTCATCTGTTTGCGCGAGATGGGACGGCTTATATCGACTTTCTCATGGGCTGCTCAAGTCTAAATTACGGGCACAACCCCCCTGAGCTGAAATCCGCGCTCGCAGATTACATTGAACGCGACGGCATCACCCATGGCCTCGATCTATACAATGAAGCCAAGGAGTCCTTCCTGCGAGAGTTCCGCGAAACGATCCTTGGACCGCGACAACTAGACTATGTCGTACAGTTTCCCGGTCCGACCGGCTCCAACGCGGTCGAGGCTGCCCTCAAGCTAGCGCGCAAGATCACTGGTCGGCCCAATGTGATAGCTTTCACCAACGGCTTTCATGGCGTGAGCCTTGGCGCTCTCTCCTGTACCGGCAATCGGCACCACCGCGCAGCCGCCGGCCAACTTCTCGGCGCTGTAACCCGGCTCCCCTATGATGGCTATCTTGGATCTGCCGCAGACACCGCCGATTACCTTGATCACCTGCTGTCGGATCCCTCCAGCGGCGTGGATGCCCCCGCGGCGGTGATTGTCGAGACAGTTCAAGGCGAAGGAGGCCTGAATGTCGCCGGGACGGCGTGGCTGCGCAAGGTAGCAGCCATTGCGCACAGATATGGGGCGCTGCTGATCGTCGACGATATCCAGGCGGGCGTGGGCCGGACCGATGGGTTCTTCAGCTTCGAAGCTGCTGGGCTCCGTCCGGACATCGTCACAATGGCCAAATCGATATCGGGCTATGGCCTGCCTATGGCCCTCGTCCTAATTGATCGACAACTCGACAAGTGGGAGCCGGGGGAGCACAACGGGACGTTCCGCGGCAATTGCCATGCTTTCGTGACCGCCAGAGCAGCCCTAGAGCACTTCTGGCGAAAGGACAGCTTTGCAGCGGCTGTTGCGGAGAAAGGTGATCTGCTTAAAAGCCGCCTTGATCAGATCACGCGAAAGTACAATCCGGGGCAAGCATCAGCCAAAGGTCGTGGCATGATGCGGGGTATCGATCTGAAGTCCGGCGAGATTGCCGGTCAAGTCATCAGCACCGCCTTCCAGAATGGCCTTATAGTCGAGACCGCTGGTCCCAAAGACGAGGTCGTGAAATGCTTGCCGCCCTTGGTCATTGGGGAGGATCAGCTTAGCCAAGGCCTCGATATCCTCGAGCATGCAATCGAAAGCGTGCTCGGCAGCACAGTGAACATCGCGCGTACGAGGAAATCATGATTGTAAGAGATTTCAATGAGGAGAAAAAGACAGCCAGGCGGGTCCAGACGACGAGCTGGGAAAGCGTGCGATTGCTCCTCAAGAACGATGCGATGGGCTTTTCCTTCCACATCACCACGATCCATCAGGGCGCCCGGCTCAAGATGCACTATCGGAACCACTTTGAGGCAGTCTACTGCATCTCTGGAACCGGTTCTATCGAGAATCCACAGGCGGATGAGGTCCATGTCGTTCGACCGGGCATCATCTACGCGCTCGATAAGCATGATGCTCACCTGCTGTGTGCAGAGACCGAATTGGTGTTAGCCTGCGTCTTCGTCCCTCCCTTGGCCGGCAGCGAGGTGCATGATGAGACCGGCGCGTATCCTCTCGCCTCCGAGGCGATCTGATGTCGCCTCAGAGAAGGTTAATGAGCGTCGACAGCGAGAGTATTCGGCTCCTCCGCCTCTTCGCCGCGCTCGTCTGTCGATATCGGAACAATACTCCCCAAATGTGCCGTTTGAATCTTCCCCGTTTTGCGCCGTAGCCGGTCCTCCGGGGCGCGAGCACCTCCGCAGACCAGGAAAGTATGACGATGCGCGGATTCGGTCTACCGATCTACCCCCTCTGGCGTTTCGGAGGACCTTCGCACGGCATGGCAGCGCTGCGAGCGACATCAGAAGGAGAAGAACGTAGGGACGTCAGCGCGCATGCAAGACGTCTTGCGGCGAAATAGCCGGCTATGGATGGGCGCTAGTGCTGCGGGTCGTCAACTGGCCAACCCACCTCGCCGAAAGGATTTTGAGGTGAAACCTCTTCTTGCCTACCGCCAGCCTAACGCCCACACCGTCTCGGCGTGGAGGCGACCTTCGTGGACATGACCGGCTGCGACAGCTTGCTTCGCTTATAGATTACAGCCGGTGAAGAATCGGTTCAGGCTCCTCTGTTAGCATAGCGCAAATTATCTCAAGGCCACGCCTCAACTCATCTGGGCGCGTTGATCCAACAGAGATGCGAATTGCAGGAGGCTGCGCGTGTTGGGATAACGTAAATGCGCTGCCGCGTGCGACACCCACTCCCCGGAGACGCGCATTGGCGACGAAGCCATCTTCAGTGTGACCTTTTGGTATCGGAAGCCAGATGTGAAGACTTTGTGGGTGCGAAAGATACGGAACGCCACCCACAATTTCAGCTGCAAGTTTGTGCCGCTCCGCCAACGCTTTCCGCTGCCAGTCGATAAGGCCTTTCGCAGTGCCATCTTCAATCCATCGGCTGGCAATCTCCGCTATCAGTGGCGTAGCCATCCAGGTCGTTACCAGAGATCGATTTGTGACCGCAGGGATCAGGCTACTTGGAACGACCACATAACCGGTTCGCAAACCCGGCATCAGGGACTTTGTCAAAGAGGTAATATAAAACGTCTGTTCGGGAGCGAGTTCAACAAAGGACAGCAAGCCCCGATCGACCAGCGCACCGAGAGGATCATTTTCAACAATAAATAGCCCATGGCGCCGTGCAATTTCAGCGATTTCTGCCCGCCGCCCATTGCTCATGACACTCACAGTCGGACTGATGGGACCAGGCATAATAAACAGCGCGCGCGCGTTGTGCTCCAAACAAGCCTGCTCCAACGAATCTGGACAAATCCCCTCCGAGTCTATTTTCACCGCATGGAGCTTCGAGCCGAGGTACGCGGCGAGCGGACTTAGCGTGTGGTGGCCAATTTCCTCGGATAGCAGAGTCGATCCCGGGCTTAGTACAGACATCAACGCAAGTGTCATGCCGGGCGTTGCACCATTGGTGACCAACAAGTTGCGTTCGTCGACTTCGATGCCATACGAGCGCAACCAGTCTACGCCAATGCTGCGATGGCGGGCCAATGCGTTATTTGGCCGGAATGAGAAGACATTCGTAAGGGGAAGATCCACCGCAAGATCCCGGAGTACCCTACGCATATGCTCAAGATGGGTTGAATCACTCACTGGCTTCAAAATCGAGAGGTCAATTGATGTTTCGGAGCGTTCAGGGGAGTGAGGATAAGCTGGCTTGTCTAATGACTGCTTGACGAAACTCCCACGACCAACAGAACTCGTGACCAAACCCCGTCTAGCCAATTCTTCATATGCCCGGCTAACAGTCTGAGCTGAAATCTTCAAGCGGAACGATAACTCGCGGTGCGTTGGCAAGCGCGCTCCCTCCGCCAGTTTGCCAGCTTGAAGAGCCTCTACGACTTTCTCAGCTAAAGAAAGATAGATTGGACGTTCAAGTGAACCTGGCTCAGGTAGCCATACATCCATAATGCACGATCCTCTCACGGTACGGCAGAGCCCTAACCAACTCGATGAATTCCGGCACCCGATGTATGTTCGCCGTGACACTTCCCGAAGCAGATCGGCTGGTCGCTTGATTTTGACCAGCCGTTCTTGCCATCAACACCCTTCGAAAAACAAGGCTTTTCAATATCCTAGGTCGAGATCGATTTTCCAATTAAGAGGCTGGTCGTTTTGGAACTCAAGCAAGCTTTCCACCGATCGCGCTATGTTGCGATCGAGAACGTCATCGGCATTAGCACCCTGATCACCCGTGCCTATGACATTCGGCATCCTCTGGATTCCGGTTCGTGAAGGCACGGGAAAATGATAACTTGCTGGAAATGCGTTGTTATATGTCCACCACACGTCAGAACCGTAGCCCGCAATCTTTCCGCTTTTCAGAGCGTCATAGAGCGGTCGTTCCTGAATAAGATTGCCACGAGCAATGTTTATGAGGAATGCCCCTGACTTCATCGCATCGATTTCAGTTGCCCCGAAAAACGAGTTCGTTTTGCGAGTGATAGGTGTCGCCAACACAACGTAATCGCTGTTTCCCAGCACCTGCGCCATCTGATCGACCCCGAAAACCGCATCCGCCACACCTGCACCGAGTTCAGGATGGAGGCGAACGCCTAAGACTCTCATGTCAAAAGCCTTGGCGCGCTGGGCGATCGCACTTCCAATCTGCCCAAGGCCTATTATCCCAAGGGTTCTGCGATGCAACATCGCTGAGCGGGAATCGGCATCGTAAACTGGCACTGGGAGAGCGTTGAGGCAGGCTTGGTGCTTGGAAATCAGACGTTTGGCCAACCCGAGAATGATCGCCATCGCATGTTCGGCAACAGCAATGCTGTTGGCCCCACGTAAATTGGTAACTTGGACACCCAGTGTCTTTAGGCGAGCCAGGTCAAGTTCATCACAGCCGGCATGCATCCAGCATATCAACTTTAGCTTTTTGGCGATGTCTAACGACCCTTCGGGTAAAACATAACCTACGAAAGCGTCCACGTCTCCAAGGGTATCTGCGATCGACTCTAGAGTTAGATCGAATCGAGAAAGATATGGCTCAGGACGTGGCCCAACGACGGTAGCGCCAGGAAGCGACTGCCGGACCGTTGCCAACTCCTCGTCCGTAGCATGCCATCCCAATAAAACCTTCATTTTTGATCCTCTGACCGGTTGCGAAAACAGAAAGCCGCCTGCTGTTAACACCGGACTTGACATGCATCAATAGATACTTTGCATCATATCAAGTTCCTTTTGGTGCATTGCCTCGCAAGCGGTACGGTATGCAGGGGCATGCTCCGTTTATCACTCGTGGCCGCCAGAGGCATGCACGAAGCCTCATTCTACCGGATTGAACTGTGTCAATTTCGAGATTGACAGCTATTTAAAACGCAAGAATAGTTGGCATTGCCCCCCATCGGTGCATATCAATGGGTCTCGACCGGGGACAAGGGTCCCGCCTTGGAGAATAAAGAAATTGAAAGTATTAGGGTCAGGTCAGTACCGCTATGAACGGGTCGAGCGTTGGCCAAACGTTCCAAAATATTTTGAGATGGGACAGCCAAGCGATGTTGCCATCAACTCCTCTGGAGAGATCTTCGTTCTCTCTCGAGGAAACCATCCAGTAACTATCTGGACCCCGGAAGGCGACTTCATTGGGTCGTGGGGCGATGGAATGTTCTCTGCTATACCTCATGGAATATTTATCGGGAGAGACGATAATGTCTGGATAGTTGACTGTGGTGCTCACGTTGCGATGGAGTTCTCACCGCACGGTCAGATTTTGCGTACTTTAGGGAACAAGAACTCCCCATCGCCTACTTGCGAGGGGCGCCTCGTACACGCGCAACCCTTCAACCTGCCCACAAATCTCGCGATTGCACCGAACGGAGATATTTTCGTCGCGGATGGTTATGGTGGCCATAAGGTTCACCGCTTCAATTCGAAAGGTGAACTGCTGCTGTCTTGGGGGCGTCAAGGACGAGGACCAGGCCAATTTGAGCTGGTTCACAATGTTTGGATCGACAGCAGGGACAGAGTTCTTATCTGCGATGATGAGAACGACAGAGTTCAGCTATTTGATATGGAAGGTAAATATCTAGAAGAATGGAAACTCGGAAATCCGAGCGGTATTTTTATCAAAGATGATATTGTTTACTTCGCGCAGTTACAGCCGTTTGAGGACAAGACGAACGGACGAGGGAGTGGCTCCATTTCTCTCTATGACCTCGACGGTAAACTGCTTACTAGCTGGGATAATACAGCAAGTGACGACAAGGAGACTCTGATCGGACCACACGATCTATGCGTCGCTCAAAATGGCGATATTTATGTCTGCGAAGTGTACGGCTGGCGTATGTCAAAGTTCCGAAAACTAAACTGAGCGCACGGTGCGAGCGGATGGCGCCCCTTAACAAGAGATCTGAAGCAACCTTCCGCTCACGCACAAACCCTTGATTTCGTGGAGCACGAGCCTGATACCTTTTTCGCAATCTCGTGATGAGGCCCGCGGCAAGCCCGCGCCCATCATCAAGATCGACGGCATTTCGAAGAGCTTCGGCGCCTTCAAGGTGCTGGAGGGGCTGTCGATGCAGGTCATGCCGGGCGAGAAGCTGGCGCTGATCGGTCCCTCCGGTTCGGGCAAGACGACGATCCTGCGCATCCTAATGACGCTGGAGAAGATCGACGGCGGCCACATCGAGGTCGATGGCGAGCAGCTCTATCACATGGAGCGCAACGGCCGGCTGCTGGCGGCCGACGAGCGGCATCTGGCCAAGATGCGCCAGAAGATCGGCATGGTCTTCCAGTTGTTCAATCTGTTTCCGCACAAGTGCGTCATGGACAATGTGACGCTGGCGCCGATGCTGACCAAGGGCGTCACGCGCGCCGCCGCCGAGAAACGGGCGATGGAACTGCTGGACATGGTCGGCATGGCAGACAAGGCCAAGGCGATGCCGGCGCAGCTTTCCGGCGGCCAGAAGCAGCGCGTGGCGATCGCTCGGGCACTTGCACTGTCTCCGAAGATCATGCTGTTCGACGAGATTACCTCGGCGCTCGATCCGGAACTGGTCGAGGAGGTGCTCAACGTCATGCGCAAGCTCGCCACTGAGACAGACATGACGATGGTGCTCGTTACCCATGAAATGGGCTTTGCCCACGACTTCGCCGATCGCGTGCTGTTCTTCGACCGCGGCAGGATCTTCGAGGAAGGCAAGCCCGATGAGATTTTCAGCCATCCGAAGCAGGAAAGAACGCAGAGCTTCCTGAAGAAGATCATCGCGGCCGGACATCGGGTCTGACCGCTATGCACGGGCGACGCAGCCAGTTCCGAGGCGACGAAGCGTCCTCGGACCTGCGCGCCTAATTCGAGCAACCAGAAGAAACAAGGAGTTGGGAACGATGAACAAACTTGGCATTATGGCTGGCGTCGCCAGCCTCGCAGTGAGCACGATGCTGCTCGCCTCCGGTGCGCGTTCGGCAGATGACGCCAAGCTCGAGGAGCTCAAGGCGCAAGGCTTCGCCCGCGTCGCCATCGCCAATGAGCCGCCCTACACGGCGGTGGCCGCCGACGGCAAGGTCTCGGGCGCTGCGCCCGACGTGGCGCGCGTGATCTTCAAACGCCTAGGCGTCAACGACATCGTCGCGTCCATCTCCGAATACGGCGCCATGATTCCCGGCCTGCAGGCCGGGCGCTTCGACGTCGTCACTGCCGGCCTGATGATGAAACCGGAGCGCTGCGCGTCGGTCGCCTATTCCGAACCCGTGCTTTGCGACGCTGACGCCTTTCTGGTGAGAAAGGGGAATCCAAAGCATTTAATGACGTATGAGGATATTGCCAAGGACTCCTCCGCCACCATCGGCGGTCCGGGTGGTGGACTTCAGGCAAAGTACGCGTCCAAGGCCGGCGTGCCGAGCGACCGCTTCATCGTCGTGCCTGACGGTCAGAGCGGGCTGAAGATGGTGCAAGACGGTCGCATTGACGTCTATACGCTCCCGATTCTATCCATCACCGACCTTGTCAAGAAGGCCAACGACCCAAACCTCGAAGTGATCGCCCCGGTACAGGGGACGCCGGTCTCCTGCGACGGCGCGGCCTTCAAGAAGGGTGACGAGGCTCTCCGCGATGCCTTCGACGTCGAGCTCGCCAAGATGAAGAAGTCCGGCGAATTCGCCAAGATCATCGAGCCGTACGGCTTCTCCGCCAAGGCGGCGATGTCGACGACTCGCGAGAAGCTCTGCGCCTCGGCGCAATAGGCTCGCTCTCTGACCTCCCACAACTGGAAGGGTCGGCGAACGGGTGGGTTTCCGAGCTGCCTTATTGACCACCCCGTGCCCGCCGCATGACCTCCCTTTCAGCGGGAGGTCATGCGGTGTCCCGTCCTTAGCTGCTAATTGGTAAACACGCGATCCCATGACAGACTGGTCCGGATATCTTAACTTGATCCTGCAGGGCGCGGTGGTCACGTTGCAACTCACCGTGATGGGCGCAGCGCTGGCGCTGGTGATGGCCTTCGTCGCCGGGCTGGGGCGGCTGTCACGCTTCGGTGCAATACGGTGGTTAGCGACGGCCTATATTGAGTTCTTCCGCGGCACGTCGGGCTTCGTACAGCTGTTCTTCGCTTACTTCGTTCTGCCTCTGGTGGGAGTGACTTTGACGCCGCTCCAGGCTGGCGTGCTTGCGCTGGGCTTGAATATCGGCGCTTATGGCGCTGAAGTGGTGCGCGGCGCCATCCTGGCGATCGGCCGCGAGCAATACGAGGCCTGCACGGCGCTCAATCTCGGCCGCTGGCAAGGCATGCGCCATGTCATCCTGCCGCAAGCGTTGCTGATCATGCTGCCGACCTTCGGGAACAACGCGATCGAATTGCTCAAGGCGACCTCGGTCGTGTCGCTGATCTCGCTCTCCGACCTGACATTCCAGGCGCAAGTCGTGCGCTCGCAGACGGGCAGCACGCTGATGCCGTTCACCACCATTCTCGTCATCTATTTTATCCTGGCGCTGATCATCTCCTGGGGCGTGCGGACGCTGGAACGGCGCCTGGCGCGCGGCCTCGACGGGGTGCGTGTCTGATGGAATGGGATTGGAATTTCGTCCGGGAGATCATGCCGAATCTTATCCAGGGCGTGAAGATCACCATCTTGGCGACGGTGCTCGGCTCGATCCTGGCGGCGATCGTCGGCCTGGCCATCGCTCTGGCGCGGCGCTCGCCGAACAAGGGCTTGTCGCGCAGCGTAGGCTGGTTCGCCGAGTTCATCCGCGGCACGCCGCTCTTGGTGCAACTCTACTTCATCTTCTACGTGCTGCCCGATATTGGCATCCTGCTGCCGCCGCTCGTCGCCGGTGTCATCGGGCTCGGGCTGCACTACGGCACCTACACGGCGGAAGTCTATCGCGCCGGCATCGACAATGTGCCGCGTGGCCAGTGGGAGGCCGCCAAGGCTTGCAATCTCTCTGCCCGGCAGACCTGGACGCACATCATCATTCCGCAGGCCATCCCGCCGATGATCCCGGCTTTGGCCAACTATTTCATCGCCATGTTCAAGGAGACGCCGCTGCTTTCGGCGATCACCGTGCTGGAACTGATGAACCAGGCCAAGATCCTCGCCAACAGCTCTTACCGCTATATGGAGCCGATGACGCTGGTCGGCGCCTTTTTCCTAATCATCAGCCTCTGTTCCGTCGTGCTCTTGCGCTGGCTGGAGCATCGTTACGGCAGGATGGAGAGATGAAAGTCATGAAACCATTGCCTGAGATCCGCCTCGAAACAGGGCGCCCGACATTCGATGGGCGCCCACTGGCAAAGCGCGTCGGCCTTATTGCTTTAGCCACCGACCACACCAGTGAGGTCGATTTCCGCCGCATGGTGGCGAGCGAGCGGATCGGCGTCTATGTGGCGCGCATTCCCTATGCCAATCCGACGACACCGGAGAATCTGCGCAAGATGCAGCCGTCACTTTCGGCCGGCGCGGCACTCATCCTGCCGGACGAGTCGCTCGACGCCGTCTGCTACTCCTGCACCTCTGCCTCGGTGGTAATCGGCGATGCCGAGATTGAGGCCGCCATCCAGGCGGCGAAGCCCGGCGTTCCCGTGGTCACGCCGCCGATGGCAGGCGTGCGCGGCCTGAACGCCTTGGGCGTGAAGCGCATCAGCATTCTCACGCCTTATACCATTGAGACCAGCCGGCCGATGGCCGCCTATTTTGCGGCGCATGGCTTCGATATCGAGAGCTTCACCTGCCTCGGCTTCGAGGACGATCGCGAGATGGCACGCCTCAAGCCGTCTTCCCTCGTGGGATTGGCGCGCAAGGCCACGCATGCGCAGGCCGACGCGCTGTTCGTCTCCTGTACGGCGCTGCGCGCGGCGCTCGCCGTTCCCGGCATGGAAGAAGCGATCGGCCGCCCGGTCGTCACCAGCAATCAGGCCAGCGCCTGGAACTGTCTGCGGCTTTGCGGGGACGGCACAGCGCGCCCCGAATTCGGCCGGCTGATGACGAAGCGGCTGACTGAGTGATCGAATGTCAGCACGCACATCTACGGAGCACGATCCCGAGAGCCGAAGTGGGACGGGCCTTCAACAACAAGTCCGGCTCACGTTCGCTCAACAATCCGCCGTGGATCTCACCGGCTGAGGCCTACAGGTCACCGCGATAGTCCGAAAGCAATCGACTCCGCGCGGACCAACAAAATGAGGAGACCACGAACGATGCAGCCAAACCTGAAATTCTCGCGAGGAGAATTTACCGATCGTCTTGCGAAGACGCGGACGGCAATGGAGGCCAAGGGAGTCGACTTGCTTATTGCCAGCGACCCTTCCAACATGAACTGGCTTACCGGCTATGACGGGTGGTCGTTCTATGTTCATCAGGCGGTGATCGTCCCACCTAAAGGCGAGCCCATATGGTACGGCCGGGGCATGGACGCCAATGGAGCGAAGCACACCGCCTATCTGCAGCACGACAATATAATTTCGTATGCCGACCACTACGTACAGTCGACCGAGCGCCACCCCATGGACCACCTGGCGAATATCCTTGCCGGCAAGGGCTTTGGTTCGATGCGCATTGGCGTTGAGATGGATAATTACTGGTTCTCGGCAGCGGCATTTGCGAGCCTAGTCAAGAATCTTCCGAACGCTCGCTTCGTCGATTGTACAGCGCTGGTAAACTGGCAGCGGGCGGTCAAAAGCCCGACCGAGATAAAATATATGCGCAGCGCCGCGCGCATTGTGGAGGCTATGCACCAGCGTATCGCCACCAAGATCGAGGTCGGCATGCGCAAATGCGATCTTGTCGCCGAAATCTATGACGCTGCAACTCGTGGGGTGGAAGGCGCCGGCGGTGACTATCCAGCTATCGTTCCAATGTTGCCGTCCGGGGCGGAGGCCAGTGCGCCGCACCTCACCTGGGATGACCGACCAATGCGTGCGGGAGAAGGTACCTTTTTTGAAATTGCCGGATGCCATAATCGATATCATGTGCCTCTGTCGCGAACCGTCTTCCTAGGAAAGCCGACCCAAGCCTTTCTCGACGCGGAAAGCGCAACTCTCGAAGGCTTGGAGGCTGGCCTGGCCGCCGCCAAACCGGGCAACACCTGTGAAGATATCGCCAAGGCGTACTTTGCTGTGTTGGCCCGTCATGGCATCGTCAAAGACAGCCGTACGGGTTATGGCATCGGTGTCAGCTATCCGCCGGATTGGGGTGAGCGCACTATGAGCTTACGTCCCGGCGACTGCACGGAATTGCGGCCGGGTATGACTTTCCACTTCATGACAGGTCTTTGGCTGGAGGACATGGGTTTCGAGATCACTGAAAGCATTTTGATTACCGAGACCGGAGTCGAGTGCCTAGCCAACGTGCCACGCAAACTTCTCGTGAAGGAATGAATCATGCTGGACCGCCCTCTCCGCCAGTCGCCGATCGCCCCCACGGTTGATTTTTCGTCTAAAGGCACACAGCACGGCTTTCTGCGCCTGCCTTTCAGCCGCGACGACTCTGCCTGGGGATCCGTGATGATCCCGGTCACGGTCGTACGGAACGGAGAGGGGCCGACGGCTCTCCTCACCGGCGGCAACCATGGAGATGAATATGAGGGACCGATTGCGCTTTTCGACTTGGCGCGTTCTCTGAAGGCTGAAGACGTAACCGGGACTGTCATCATCGTGCCGGCCATGAATTATCCGGCGTTTCTCAGCGGTACCCGAACTTCCCCGATCGATCGAGGTAATATGAACCGGTCCTTCCCCGGCGCGCCGGATGGGACCGTCACCCAGAAGATTGCCGACTATTTCCAGCGATACCTACTGCCGATATCCGACATCGTGCTGGACTTCCACTCAGGTGGCAAGACTCTCGATTTCCTGTCCTATTGCGCGGCACACCGGCTGCCGGACAAGGAGCAGGAGCGCAAGAGCTTTGAGTTGGTTCAGGCCTTCGGCGCACCATATTCTATGGCGATGCTGGAGATAGACGCGGTCGGCATGTACGACACCGCCGCCGAGGAAATGGGGAAGGTCTTCGTCACCACCGAACTCGGAGGCGGGGGTACCGCGACTGCGAAAAGTGTGCGAATTGCCAAGACCGGTGTTGCCAATGTCTTGAAAGCAGCGGGGATCCTGAAAGGTGAAGTCCAGCCCCTCTCAACCATCTGGCTCGATATGCCTGACGGCGATTGTTTCTCCTTCGCTGAGGATCGCGGGCTTTTTGAACCGCTCCATGACCTTGGCGATTGCGTCGCAAAAGGTGATGCGATCGCGCGCATTTATCCCCTAGGTCGCACCGGCGCCGAACCGTTGGTGGTGAATGCGAAGATGGACGGCGTGATCGCCGCACGTCATTTCCCCGGTGTTGTGAACGCCGGTGACTGCATCTCGGTCTTGGCTGTCCGATCGTAGTTGCTAAAAGGCTGCCGCTGCGACTGTACCAATCTCCTTCGACAGCTTGACAACGAACGTGCTCACACTGTCGCCTCATCCCAATGGGAAAGCTTCGTGAACAAACTCATCAGCCTGCCAGTAACGTCACGCCAGCACATTAGTTCAGCTCATGTCGGACTGCCTTTGCGATCCGAACGCGAGTGGTTCCCGATCCGGCAAGCCAGACCATATTCAACTGATCCAAGCAAAGGACTGAACCGCTCATCTCAAGTTTGTAGCGTACATTGAATTGGTCCGGCATTTACCCAGGACCTTGAGACCACGCCGGCGTCATCCGAATAGGAGAGGATTTGCACTATGAAAGTTGCCTGCTCGTGGCATGCCACTGACGAGGAGCTGAAGTACCTGAAGGATGCATTGCCGGCCGGTACCAACGTAGTAGCGCCATCTGGCGAATACTTTTCACGATTTGAATGTACATCCAATGATTTCAGAGATCTTGTCGTGGACGCAGATGCTATCATCGGTTACACCCTCCCGAGGGGCGCAATAGAAATATCAGAAAAGCTGAAGTTTATCAGTTTTATGCACTCAGGAATAAATGAATTACACCTCGATTTGCTAAAGACGAAAGGAATAAAAGTTGCAAACATTCGTGGATCGAATGCGATCGCGGTTGCTGAACAGACCATGATGTTCATGCTTTCATTGGCTAAGTTGACCGTGCTAAAACACAACATGGCTTCGAATGGACAGCAGGTTTTTCCATGGTGGGAGGATGGAACCCGGGCTGCCATGTTGCACGGTCGTACCCTAGGAGTTCTTGGTGTCGGTAATGTCGGAAGTCGAGTCGCCAAACGTGCGAAAGCCTTTGACATGCAGGTCTTGGGCGTTCGTCGCGACAAAGACGCAGGCGTCGAACATGTCGATTCCATGTACGGTATGGATGACCTACATTCCGTGCTAGCTAAAAGTGACTACGTCGTACTGGCAATGCCGCTCACCCGAGACACCGAGCAGTTCTACGGCAAGTCCGAAATCGAGGCAATGAAACCTTCGGCATTTCTTATTAACGTCGCACGTGGCACATTGGTTGCTGAAAAGCCTCTGCATGAGGCGCTCATCTCAGGTCGTTTGCGCGGTTACGCAGCCGATGTTTGGTGGTGGTATGAGAACGCGATGCCAGCCACGTGTTACAACGGCACTATGTCTCGGCTGGGGGTACATAAATTGCCGAATGTCCTGTGCTCAGGTGATCAAGCCTCCAATGCCGACGACGTCCTTGAACGCAATCTCGCCTACGGCACCCAGAATCTAGTAGAATTTTTTGGAGGTCAGGTAGTTAAAAATGAGGTTAGTCTCGACCTAGGATATTAGAAGATCGCAAGCCGCTTAGGCAATTTGCCGCGGCGGCTCCGGATTTTCTGCCAAGAGAATAGCAATGCCTCTAAGCCCATTCGCAAAATCTTCGTCCTCACGAACCGTGTCTCCCAGGGCCAAGCGGATTGCTAACCGGAAACCCGGGACGACCTGCAAATCGCGCCGCCGAGCGACCACCCAATGCAAGAGCGAGATGACGAACCAAGCAGATGGGGTGGATGCCAGCCTTCTCCGACGGCATCGCAATGTGCCAAGTTTGTGGTGTTACACCACGCAAGGAGAGGCAGGCATCGATGGAAAAGGTTACCATCATTGGGGTCGATCTGGCAAAGAACGCCTTTCAGGACGAACACCATCGAGACTTACCTGCGCGAGCGCGATAGGCCAGGCGCTTCAAATTGAAGTCCAGCACCTGCTTTACTTCGTTCAGCCAGGCGGCGCCGTCACTGCCCACACCAAGGCCAAGCCGATCCTCTTCCTTCATCGTGGTGAACGAAGATCGCGGCATGAAATACTCGTCGATCGGGCGGAACGAGCGGCTGCCCGCTATCCATATATCCGCCGAGCGAAGGCGCTCGCGCAATGCGGCGAGCATGGCTATCTAATACAGCCGGCGATCAGGCTTCTGCTGCCCAAAGATCAGTTTCCGATCGGTTGAACTGAGATGGCTGATCGGAACACGCTCGGGCAGTGCACGCCGTCCCTCCGAATGAAGCCTTTGGAGCATCGCAATGGCTGTGAGCAAGGAGTCGTGGCGGCGCGCTGAACGGAACGTAAAAGTCGCCAGGAACGCCGTCGCGTATTCGAGGACGCCACGGCTCGGCCGCCAGGACCAGCGGGATGCCTCATTTTCCTCGACCATTGCTGCAAGCTCCGGCTTCATCCGAACCAGCCTGTGCCAACCGACCTTCTGGTCGACCACCTCAAGTGCGTCCTGACCCCGATCGTTGGCGGATTGCAGCGCCGATATCGTATCGAGGAACAGACGCAGGGCCTTGGAGGTGTCTGTCCGATGGTCCATGTGACGCCGTTTCTTGCGGCTATGCGCCTTGGAAAACAGCCGGCCGATCAGCTTGATGAACATCGTCACCGCGTCATCGAGCTTCTCGCCGAGCTTGATGACCTGCGCGACGATCAGGGCGTGACGACGGCTCGCATTGAAGTCGTTGGCCAGCCACGCCGGCGTGGCATTGCCCTCACGGACCCGGTCCCACCGCCCGGACGCCACGCGCGCCCGTAAGCCGGGATCAATTCCAAGCGTGCGGAGGAATGCAATCCGTTCGGTCAGTCTACCAGATTTGAAGCCGCGGGCGCTTCCGGCGCAGACCGCAACCAATGGAAGCAGGTCTGACCGATCGCCGCATCAACCTCGAGCAGCTTGTCGAGCGCCTGCAGCTTCTCAGGTGCCAGACCTTCGATAAGGGTCCCCTCCGCGTGGCGGCGAGCTATGGCACGGGCCGCCAGCCCCATTCGCTCGATGATCTCCGCCGCGGGCAACAGTGTTCCGCGTTCTCGCAGCGTGGCAACGATGGCATTCACAATCGAAGCGCCGCTGTCGGACATCGCGGCCGCCTCTATTGCCGACATCAGCGCGGCGCGACGATCCTGAGCTGTCGCGCTTCTGACGCCGAGACAGATCATCAGGCGCGCAATGTGATCGCGACGCGTCTCTTCCCGGCGGGCATAGGTTGTGAACACAGTGGGATCGGCGCCGATCTGGTCGGCGACATATTTCGATCACGCGGGGCGGTATTTCGCCTGCCGCCAGCACCCGACCTGGATGTCGGATCACGCAAAGCTGAACAGCGAAGCCGAGCTTATTGTGCTCGCGCCTGCGCGGGCCAATTTCGAGGCGATCAGCGGCGGACAATGAATAGTGTCGGATCAGGCTGTCCTCATCAGCCGGGATATCGAAAAGCTCCTGACGATCCTGAGCTTTGAGAATCTTGCGCCTGGCCACTGCTCAACTCCGCGTACAACACCAACTGCCGATGAATGTTGCCGAGCGGACTGGATGTGGACACAGCAGCAATCCTGCTGCTGCGGTTATCCATTGGGATCAGACGTCGCGCCCCGGAAATCACGCGACACAAGCAAACTCGGTTCACGCTTCGTTCGACCTTAGCGTACGAGGCCTTAATCAACCAAAGACAGCAATAGGCTTGTGATTATGGCTTCCCATGCGATTCTTGGACGTGATCTGGAGGGGATGAGAATGCCTGAAACGATGCTCGCAGCGCTTTCCAACATTCGGACCGTTGAAGAAATGATCGTGGCCTTCCGGGATGAAGAGCATTGCCGGCGATTGCTGGAAACCATGGTGTGGCCGGAAGGCAGGATCTGTCCCGCCTGAGGTTACAAGCGGTCGATCGCGCTTGCCGGCCGCGATACAGGCAAGCGGCGTGCGCGACCGGGCCTTTATCAATGTTCCAATGGCGCTTGCCGGTTCCAGTTCACGGTGACGACCCATACCCCGCTGCATTCGACCAAGCTGCCCTTGCGTGTTTGGCTGAAAGCCATGTTGCTGATGCTCCAGTCGGAAAGGGCTTGTCCTCGGTCCGGCTCGCCGAGATCCTTGGCGTGAGCCAACCGACGGCCTGGCGCATGGGTCACGCCCTGCGGCTGATGGTGGCCCGGGAAAACATGCTCGACGGCACGGTTGAGATCGATCATTTTCATCTCGGAGGAAGCAAGCGGCCGGATGAGCCACCTCCAGGACGGGGCCGGAAAGGTCAGGCGAATACGGAGAAGGCGCCGGTCGTGGCGATGGTGCAGCGGCCGACCGACGTCACGCCCGGCGCTCCGGCCGGTGACGCACGGGCCGCGGTCGTGACCGGTCTTTCGTTGCGCGCGGCCGAACGTGCGATTGAAACACAGATCGAAACCCACGCGCATTTGATGAGCGATGAGGCGAAGGCATTCATGGCCATCGGCGAGAGTTTTGCCAAGCATGAAACCGTGAAGCATTCCAGCCACGAATATGTTCGCGACACGGTCCACGCCAATTCGGTGGAGGGTTTCAATTCCCGCGTGCGGCGGACGATCGCCGGAGTCTTCCACCATATCAGCCCGATGCTGACCTCTATTTCCATGAGATCGGGTTCCGCTGGTCCCAGCGCGTCGTGTCTGGAAGCGCCGTTCGGAAAACTCGGCATGGCCGGGAAATCATGCGAACGCTCTGGTCGCGGGTGCCGCCGGCGCTGCAACTGCCGACTGTCTTTCGGACCGCAACGGGGCGTCAGATGCGCCGAAGCCCCGATGGCGGGTCACCATCAAATCGGCCGTAGCTGTCTTTGGTTGATAAAGGCCGCGTACGATTTTGAGCAGCTCCTGTTCTGACCCCTGTTCAGCACGGTCGAGAGGGCGCTGCTCTGTACGAGTTGCGACAGGGGCGGGCCGGTTCGGCTGGAGATTCACAAGCTGCCGAGGAATTGAAAGGATGCCGTGTCTACGGCGGCGGCTATTGCAACAAATCGCTCGTCGCCAGCCACCGCGCCCGCGCCAGGTGCGACGCCCAGGCGCGACATGCCCGTTCCGGCTGGCGCTCTGGGTCGATGTTCAGGGTGGCTCGTGCCACGATGCGCCAGTCGGAGCCCTTGGCCTCCGCCATCAGCAGGACGGCGTAGATCGGGAGGTGCGCCACGTCGTAAGGCGTGACGTCGGCCAACTCGGGCGCCTCATTATCGATCCAATCTTCCTCTTCCATTGGAGGCGCGTCGATGTAGCGGCCAATCGAGGCCAGGTGCGCCGCAATCTGGTAGCGCAGGTGATCGCGGCTGCCGTAGCGCGCGTCGATTTCGCCGAGCTTCTTGTACAATCCCCTACGCTTGTCGCGCGGAACATCGGTATCACCAAAGCAGTAACAACTCGGACCGACGGCGCAGATGTCGCAGCCGCTTGCGACCACCTCCTGCACGAACGCGGGAATGTCCTTTTCTTGCATGCGCTTCATTTCAAGAGGCCTCTTCTCGCATCACATCCCCTATCACAAACCAACCAATTTGCAACCCTGCCGTGCAGTCGTACCTTGGCTGCGGCGCGCGAGGCCAATTCGCGCTATCTGGCGTCGCGAATTCGAGACCAGTTGGTTCCGGACCCGACGTGCCTCAGGCGGACATTGCTATCGCCCGCGGCCAGTGGCGCTCTTCGAGCCGAGTTTCTTACGCAAATCGTCTCGGCCGCGAAACCATTGGTCAGGACGAACTGTGGCCGCATTTGTCGGAGTCAAACGGTTTCTCTCTATTCTTCAAGCCGCCACGGTTCAGCCTAGAGTACATGGGAAACGGCAATAACGGAAAGCAAAGGTTTGAAAAATGAGTAGGGTGGCTGGATCAAATGAAGATTTGTCTGCACCAACGACCTTTGGACCACTTTTGCAGCCCACCTTTCGTTCGGGTTCTGTCGCAAACCTGGAAATGGGGTTGTGAACGGCCATTTCGGCCTGTCCGTCAGGCAGCGAGGATATCGAAACAGCGATCGACAGACTGGGATTGTAGGCATACCTCGCCTGTCGCTTGCGCATGTGGATCATCTCGATGCCGGAGAGGATAACCACGGCGCTCGCCTGCGACTTGAAGCCGAGCATGGATCGAATGCGGCGCTTGATACGCCGGTGATCCTGTTCGATCCGATTGTTGAGATACCGGCTATTGTGGATGCGGATCGGCTTCAGCGGTCGCCGCGATCGCTGCCGCAGCCGGCTTTCAGCGTCGCAGGAAAGGATCGCCTCGTAATTGGTCTGGCTGCCGTCGATGACGATGCGCTCCGGCCGGCCATGGCGCGTCAGCGCCTTGCGGAGCAAGCGTTTGGCCGCCACCAGGCCATGGTTTTCGCTGAAGAAGAACTCGACCGTGTCGCCGAGGCTGTCGATGGCGCGGTAGAGATACATCCATTGGCCGCGGACCTTGATGTACGTCTCGTCCATATGCCACTTGCTGCCGACCACACGCTTGCGCCGGTTGAAGCGCTCCAGCAACTGCGGCGGGAAGTGGGCGACCCAGCGATGCACGGTGGAATGGTCGACCTTCAAGCCGCGTTCGGCCATCATCTCTTCCAGATCGCGCAGGCTCAGAGTGTAGGCCAGGTACCAGCGCACGCACAGCAGGATCACCGACTGGTCG